>NZ_JBXAGJ010000005.1:0-260796 GCF_058794035.1 Roseateles sp. GW835-FHT13E02 | reverse complement strand
AGAACCGTGCGATCCGCATGCAATCAGCAATGGATGAGCGTCAGTCATTGGAGATGCGCTTTAACGTTGAAGCTGAGAGGCCGAAGCCAGCTGGCCGCGCGGAGCTGAAAATATACAGGCAGCGTAGCGCGGCCAGCTGGCGGAGGTCCGCTCGAGCGATGGGTTAGGCATCACTCGGCTGTTCAGGTGAGTAGCCGCATTTCGGGCACGACGTTTCGATTGGTGCGTGCGTATGACACTCCGCGTTCGCGGCCGCACGCGAGGACTCTGACTGCCAATCAGGGTGTTCGGCTTGCAAGTCTAGGACATAGTGACCCAGAATCTTGCGGCTTGGTTTGTCAACAACGACGCTCAAGTACGTGTTGCTCACTGGAACTGGGATGTTGAGGTGCTGAAACCTTCCGTCTCTCGATTCATAGATAAACATTACTCTCCAATCCCACTCCCCGGCATCGGGATAGTTCGTGTCCACAATTTCTGACGCGTACTCCCAAAGATCCACTATCTCCTCAGCCGAACTTGTTACGTCGAGCATAGGAGGGGAAAACGTGTTCTGGTATTCAGTGTGGGTGAGCTGAGGCATGGCTAGTTGTGATGCCTAACGTTGAAGCTGAGGGGCCGGAGCCAGCTGGCCGCGCGGAGCTAAAAATATGCAGGCAGCGTAGCGCGGCCAGCTGGTGTAGGTCCACTCGAGCGCCCGGTTAGACATGGTCACCTCGACCATTTCGGATCCGAACGGAGCGTAGCGGCCAAAACAGTACCGCGAACACCAGAAAGATCAGGGCATCACCAATAAGAAAAGTGAACGTAGGAAAGTACTCGTAGCTGTAGAAGATGCAAGGGACCGCACACACGACCGCCAAGACGAATACCAAACTGAAACTCAGCTGGAGTTCGGCTCCACAGGCGCCACAAGTGAAGTCAATGTGAGTACTCCGTCCCTCAAGTGCAGGAGTAGCAACCTTGGCGTGACAACTCGGACAAAGCTTCGCCATGTCTAACGTGAAAGTGAGCGGACGCCGAAGGCGGTCCGCTCGAATGACAGGTTGTGCAGAGCCACTTCGGAGGCACTGCGGTGGAATTGCCCAACAGCATACCGAAGCGGTACCCATGGGGCGAATGCCCGAGGCGCCAAGCGCCTTGTCCGCCTGCCCGCTGGCGGCGAAAGACGAAAAGGAAACCAAGCGGCCGAGCCCAAGCCGGCAAGATCATGGCAGCCGGAGGTTGAATTGGCTTGAACAGCGCCCGACTCGAACAAGCGCGATGCGGATTGCCCCACGAGATCGCGGCGAACGACGGACAGAAGGCGGATCTTCATGCGTTGCTTAGCTTGCTGCACAACGTTGAAGCTGAGGGGCCGCAGCCAGCTGGCCGCGCGCAGCTGAAAATGTACAGGCAGCGTAGCGCGGCCAGCTGGCGGAGGTCCCCTCGAGCGAAGTGTTAGGCGTCATTTCTTTACCGTGTCCCTCACATAGTCTCGCGTAGCGATTTCACCTTTGCGGCACTGATGTGCCAAGGCGATTTCAGTGCGAGATCGAGCGCGGCTCAGCGCTGTCTCAAGCTGAGATAGGTATGTCTCGATCCCCTGCGGTGGTGCTGCCGCCTCAAAGGTTTGTGTGCAAACCTCTTCGGCTGTGCTGCGATAGACGTGCATAAGGACTGGAATGACCGCAAACGGTCGCTTCGGTAGAGCTCCGTATAGCGCTAGCCCGATTTCCTCGGCTACGGCCCCGTCAGCATGTGGCTTGAGTAGCTTTGCTGCCTTCAGCCACGAGGTCTCGGCATCTTCAATGCCGAACAGAATGTCGCGATCCCAGGCCGCAGAGTGTTCGTAGGCTTTGATGAACGCAGCGGGACCATTTGAGCGAATTTGTGCGAGCGCTGCCCCGGCGCTGAGCCGCTTCTCAGAGACGGAGCTTTGGCCAGCGCCAGTAAGCGCGACCACAAGAGCGATGGCGAGGGCGGTGTTCAATGACGCCTAACGTAAAGGTCAGCGGACGCCGAAGGCGGTCCGCTGCAACGACCGGCTATGCAGAGCCACCTTCGGAGGCACTGCGGTGGAAGTGGCCGACAGGTTACCGAGGCTGAACCCACGCGGCAGTCGGCTGAGGCGACAGGCTGCTTCCGTACCATGCGGCAGGCGGCGAACCGAGAAAAGCAGACGGCCAGATTTGCTTGACCAGGCAGGATCGCGGAGGTCGAAAGCTGGGGCTGCTTGCGCCCAGCCTAAACCCGAGAAAGCGCCGGCCCGTTGCGCCGCGTGATCTCCGCGAACGCGCAACCAGAAACGGATCGTCGAGGTTCTCTTAGCCTGCTGCATAGCGTGAAGGTGAGCGGACGCCGAAGGCGGTCCGCTCGAACGACAGGTTGTGCAGAGCCAATTCGAAGGCACGGCGGTGGAAGTGGCCGAAAGCATAACGAAGCTGTACCCATGCGGCGAACGGCTGAGGCGGCAAGCGTCTTGTCCGCCTGCCCGCTGGCGGCAAAACAAGAATAGGAGAACAAGCGCCATTGCCCAACCCGGCAAGATCACGGCAGTCGGAGGTCGACCGAGCTTGAAGTACGCCCGACTCGAACAAGCGCGATGCGAACTGCCCCGCGAGATCGCGGCGAGCGACAGACCGAAAGCGGATCTTCATGCGTGGCCTAGCTTGCTGCACAACGTTGAAGCTGAGCTGGAGCCGCAGGCGATCGGCTCGAGCGACCAGTTATGCAGAGCCGCTTCGAAGGCACTGCAGTGGAAGTGGCCGACAGCATACCGAAGCTGTACCCATGTGGCGATCGGCTGAGGCGGCAAGCGCTTTGTTCTTCTGCGGGTCGGTGGCAGACCAAGAAGAGAGTACGAGCATCCGGGCCAAGACCGGCAAGATCACGGCGGACGGAAGCTGGTCCGGATCGACTACAGCCCGACTCCGAGAGGATCACGGCAGCTTGTTCCGCGTGGCCGAGGCGAACGCCCGACCTAGAACGGACCTTCAACCGTTGTTTAGCTTGCTGCATAACGTGTTGTATGGAGACAGGTGTGTCCGTTTATCACGGTCAGCTGTCTCCCTAATGCGGCACCCCCAACCTGCCTGTAGGGCGCACCAAGTCTGGGTTTGCGTTGCATATATGTGCATTTATACAGTACTATCAAATCCGGCAAAAGCGGCGCAGGCAGTTTGCCAGTCCTAACGGGCTAGATCTTCGTGGTTTGCCCGACGACGGACTGCGTGCCGTTGATTGGAGGCAGGCATGCTCAGTCCGTCAATCACTCTTGCAGGGGGAGTCCGGTCAGTTGCCCGCGGCCTTCTTCGCCCGCCCCCGTCTCAACTGCCTCCGCTGCAGTCGGTCAAGCTTCTCGACCAGGTCCGTGAGCGGATCCGCTACTTGCATTACAGCCGCCGCACCGAGGAGGCTTATGTGCACTGGTGTCGGGCCTTCATACGCTTCCATGGCATTCGCCACCCGGCAGAGATGGGAGGTCCGGAGGTCGAGGCTTATCTGAGTTGGCTCTCGAACGAACGGGAAGTGGCGGTTTCAACGCACCGCCAGGCCTTGTCGGCCCTGCTGTTTCTCTACGGCAAGGTGTTGGGCCTTTCTTTGCCGTGGATGACGGACATAGGGCGCCCTCTGGTGAAGCGACGCCTGCCGGTGGTCTTGAGCCAAGCCGAAGTGTTGGCCGTGCTGGATCATTTGGAGGGGACCCATCGCCTGCTGGCTCAGTTGCTCTATGGCACTGGCATGCGGATCACTGAGGCGCTGCAGCTTCGGGTGAAGGATCTGGACTTTGACCACGGGGCGGTCATCGTTCGTGAGGGCAAAGGCGGCAAGGATCGGGTGGTCATGTTGCCGCAGAGCTTGGCCCAGGGCTTGCGGCGGCAACTCAATGCGGCTCGTTCGATGTGGATGCAAGATCAAGAGGCCGGGCGGGGTGGCGTCTTCATGCCGGATGCGCTGGAGCGCAAGTATCCGAGGGCAGGTGCCTCATGGGTGTGGTTCTGGGTTTTTCCTCAGGCCGATCACTCCACTGATCCGCAGAGCGGCGTGGTCAGACGGCATCATCTGTACGACCAAACCTTCCAGCGTGCGTTCAAACGGGCGACTGCTGCCGCGGGCATCAGCAAGCCGGCGACGCCACACACCCTGCGTCATGCATTTGCGACCCACCTGCTGCAAGCGGGCTACGACATCCGCACCGTTCAGGAGCTGCTGGGCCATTCCGACGTCGCCACAACCATGATCTACACACATGTGCTCAAGATGGGCGGCGCAGGCGTGCGCAGTCCGATGGATTCATTGAGCCTTCAATCGGCAGGTCGACGGCCGCAGCCATGGCCAGCCGAATAGCTGCCCTTCGTCTACGCCTGCTCCTGGCCGCCTCCAGACGGTTAGCGCCTTTGCCAAGGCAGGCAGCGACCGCTTCGGTGCCGACATCCAGCCATGAACTTGGGCGTCGGCTTTGGGCACATTGCTGCCACTCAGTCTGGCCGCCTGAATGACCGGATCTGGTCGGCGGCCGAGGTTCTCGAATGCGCTTGAAAGCGGTCGTCCAGGCTGCGCCGACAGCGGCAAACCCGCCCAGCCGTCGGGACCGGCCGAGCGGTACCAAGCGGTTCTCAATCAGATTTCAGTCTGTTCAGATATCTCGAGGGCGTCGTCGACCTCGATGCCCAGGTATCGCACTGTGGACTCCAGCTTGGAATGCCCAAGCAACAGCTGGACGGCGCGCAGATTCTTCGTGCGTCGATAGATCAAGGTCGCCTTGGTCCGCCGCATCGAGTGCGTGCCGTAGTCAGCGGGATCCAGGCCGAGTTCCTGCACCCAGCCTTCGAGGATCCGCGCGTACTGTCGCGTGCCCAGGTGCGGAGAGTCATGGATGCGGCTGGGGAACAGGAAGTCGTCAGACTTCAACCCCGCCAACTTGATCCACTTGTACAGCGCGTCGCGAGTACCCGGTGTGATTTCAAATTGCACCGGGCGCTGGGTTTTGTGCTGCATCACCATGGCGCGGGATGCGACTTGGTCTCCGTGGCAAACGTCCCGGACCTTCAGGCTGACGAGGTCGCAACCTCGTAGCTTGCTGTCAATGCCCAGGTTGAAGAGAGCAAGTTCCCGGACTCGGTCTTCCATCTGAAGGCGTACACGGAGCGCCCAGATGTCCTTGAGCTTGAACGGTGCCTTCTGGCCGACGATCTTGCCCTTGTTCCATGGCTCGCGATGAGCCGCATTGGCTGCAGATCCCATGATGGTCTCCCATCGAGTTGAGGGCCTGACAAGATGCGCCGTCGCGCGAATGGCGTCCTTGTCTTGCATCAACTCAGGCCTGCAGCTGTTGCGGGCGCTGAAGGTCAGCTATGCGGTAGTGCCGCGAGATGCAGCTGTCGGCCACTAGCTGTCGGTCGTGAACGGCCGCTTCCGTACGCTGATCCACTGCGGCTTAGGACGCAGTAATTCCGGTCCACAACTTTGTGGATGCCCGCATCGAGGTGGCGCGTTAGCGTCTACGAGGGTTGGGCTCAAAGGGGTTGGAGTGGACGTGCTCTCGAGGTCGATTTCGTCGCTGTTCCTGGCATGCGCGCTAGCAGGCTGCACGGCGCTCGCCCCAGCGCCTCAGAAAACCACTTTGGAGCTGAAGACTCGATCGCTTGACAACGTCGTCGCAGCTGCCGAGAAGCTCCGTGAGAGCTACCTCAGCCGGGCGTACGCGCAAAAGCGAGAGGAACGCATCGCCGGCCTTGGACTGATCGGCCTCGGTTTGGTCGCTGGAGATCTGGCCATGCGGGGTGCCGGTCAAAGCGAGGTGTTGGGCCTCGGACTGGCCGGCGTCGGCCTTCACACGTCGAACAACTGGGCGAACCCGCGCGCCGAGGCTCTTGTCTACGTCGAAGGTGCGGGCGGAATCCAATGCGCCCTCACGGCCATGGCACCGTTGAACGCGGCTTATCGAAGAAGACAAGAACTGGCGACGCTCATTACCAAGGTCCAGTCGGATGCAAGCTCGCTAAGGGTACGGCTGTCTGCCTTCACCATAGACGAGCCGGCTGTCGTTGGCGCGAGGAACGCTGTGTCTCGTGCCGACGCATTGCTCCCTGCCGCTAAGGACGCACTCGCGCAACTCGACGGTGCGGGCGAAGACCTCTATGCCGCACTTGGGGACATTGAGGTCCAGGTTGCAAAGATGCAGTTCAGCGTCGGACCCGAGTTCGGATCGCTGATCACATCACTGATCTCGCAGAAGATCATCGTGCCATCTCCGCTGTTGCAGAAGCCTGGCAACGCAAAGACATCGAGCAGTGCTGAGAATGACCTGGGTCCCTTGACCAAGGAGATCGAGGGCCACCTCTCTCTGGTGGAGAGTATTCTTGCGCGGTTCAACGCCAAAGCCGCGGCCGCTGTACTGCAAAGCTGCAAGGTCAATCTCGCGGCCGCGGGTATCGCCATGAAGGTGGACCCGGCCAGCGTGGGCGTGCAAGCCGGGGAAACCGTGACGGCTCTGGCAAGTGGCGGTGTGCCGAGCTATAGCGCGGTGTGGCACGCGTTGGCAGCCCCAACGGATCTTGTGACGTACAAGGTTGAGCCCAACGGTGTGATCAGCATCACCGCCAAACCAGGAGCAAAGACTGGGACCTATACCCTGATGGTCGTTGATGGGGGCAAAGGGCGCGACTCATTGACCGTCAACGTAGGCGCGGTCCCCCAACCTGCAACGTCTACGGAGGCGACGCAGAAGCCCAAGGGTCCCGACACGCCGGCCGCACTCTGTCCCAATCCTTCACCGCTCGTAAAGGCAGTCCAAGAAGCGCTAGTCAAGGAAGGGATCAAGACAGTCAAGATCAAAGGCGTGGACCAAGCCGTCTTGATCGATGGTTGCCAGGGGCCTGTGACTAACGAGGCGATGAAGCAGTTCTACGTTCAGAAACAGGGCCTGGCGGAGGACGCGGTCGAGAAGGATCCTGCGCGTTTGCTCAAAGAGGCTGCAAGCGACCTGAAGGCAACCGAGACAGCAAGCGTGACTGGCACGCCTAAACCCGCCTGTCCTGCTCCGTCTGCCCTGGTGAAGGCAGTCCAGGATGCGCTCGCAAAAGAGGGCATCAAGACGGTCAAAGTCCAGGGGGCGGACCAGGCCGTCTTGGCCGATGGGTGCCAGGGCGACATCACCAATGAAGCCATCAAGGAGTTCTATCGCAAGAAGAACTCTGGGGTGACGGTCGAGGGCGATCCTGCAACTCTGCTCAAGAAGTTCGTCGACGATCTCAAAGTGACTGCGAAGGAGTGATCCTTGGTGAAGCGCAAGGCTTGGAAGCCAGAAACGCGGCTACTTGTACTGACCATGTTGACCGTAGGCCTAACTTTCGTCGTGCCGGTGGTCATCCTGATCGCCTTCAACAAGGCGCCTGCGGCAGGCGCTTTGGATTGGGCGAGACTCGCAGCGTGGGCGCTGTGCCTAGCAGGTTCGGGGGCAGTGTTCGCCCAGGTTGGTTTCGAGGTTCGAGGGCGCTTCGGTGGAGTGTTGGTCGACGAGAGGAACCGCTACTCCCTTTCGCGGCTGCAGATGGTGCTGTGGACGGGCATCGTGTTGAGCACCCTGTATGTGCTGTTCGTGGCGAATGCAGTGCGCGGCACGCCGTCGTTCGAAAGCGCCAAGATTGCACTCGATCCTCATCTAGTCGCACTGATGGGCTTCAGCATCGGCACTTACGTTTTGGCGCCGATGGCCCTCAATCGAAAGACTGATGTGCCCGCATCTGTGACGGCCGTGGAAACGGCGAACGAGAAGCTGAGTACCACGCAGAAGCTGTCGGCGCCGGTTTGGGCAGCGGGCAGTGTCCTGATGAAGGGGGCTCCGGCAGATGCCAGACTGGCCGACTTAATTCGTGGTGAAGACGTGGGCGATGCAGCGACCGTGGATCTGCCAAGGACTCAGATGCTGCTCATGACACTTGTCGTCGTGATCGGATTCACCGCGGCAATCGTCAAGCGCCTTGCTACCGGTCCCTTGCTTCTTGACAGCTTGCCGAACATCACTGAAACACTGTTGCTACTCATTCTGGTCAGCCACTCGGGTTACTTGGCCGGGAAGTTGATACCGACCACTGGTACGACTAGTGGGGCGACTGCTGAACAGACGTCGCGGGCTCTCGTGGCAAGTCAGCATGCCGGCTCGCTCGTTGCTGAAATCAAGGCCGAGCTGGCCCGCATGACTGCCAGCGATGCCAGACGGCCAGCGTTCGAGACTCATCTGGCGCAGGCGCAGACGATCGCAAGCGACGCGGCGCTGTTGCCGGTTCGGCTGACTGCCGCCGGCTTCAAGGCGGACGAGATATCCCAGGTCGAAGGAAGGCTCGAAACACTGCGGACAACATTCCGGATGCTGTCGCAGGGGCGTGTGCAATCTGCCGACCCTGTAAACGAAGAGACGGTCGCAAAGGTACAGCAGAAGCTTGGATCGCTTGGGCACTCGGTGGTTGTTTCGGGGATACCCGACGCCGCGACGGAGGCTGCCATTTCAAAGTGGCTCACCGATAACGGCATCAGTCGCAGCAGTCTGCATCCCCACCGGATGCGTTTCTACGAAGAGCTTGCCGATCTGATCTAGTCCTAGCGCCAAGAGGGAGGTATTCCGTGGCCCAGGTGATTCCGGTGCACAAGACGCGCTTTCCTAACGCATTTCAGTTTCTAGAGCGCGAACTGCCGCTCCTGCCCACCCAGAACCCGGGCGCGTGGGCGGCGTTCAAGAAGTTCTCGAATCTCCCCGAGGAGGACGCTCTTAGGGCAATCGCGATCAATGGGTCTCCGCCTGTTCTGTTCGCTTCGCCTCTGGGTGAGTCTACGTGGGGTTTGTTCGACCCCGATGCACCCGGACGAATCAGTGTTAGCAGTTCGGTACTGACGCGCTTCGAGGGGGCTCCATCCGGTACTGATGCTCAGAAGTTCTTGCTTGCGAAGGTGCTGCATGAGCTGTGCCATTGGGGGTGCTTTCGGCGCAACGTCACCGACGATGACGAGGCCGGGGAGAACTTTGAACGGGCCGCCTTCGGATTGGAGCTTCAACCCTGGTGGACCGCAGCGCCGCCTACTCCCGCAGTCGACGTGTTTACCGATGCAGTTGCGCGAGCCGCGGCATGCAAGGAGATGCTCTTCAAGGCTGGGCACGTTCCAGGAAGAGTGTCGGATCCCGCTAGGCTGGTCTTCGGCGGCGAGGACGTAACGGAACCGATGCCGCGGGGCTATCGAAACAACAATCCTGGGAACATTCGGACTTCGGCGATCGCTTGGCGTGGGCTGGCCGAGCCAAGCGATCAAACTTCATTCCAAAAGTCGGAAAACAGCTTCTGCGTGTTTCGCGAGCCCGAGTGGGGGATACGCGCCATGGCCGTGCTGCTGCGCACCTACAAACGCGAGCACAACCTGGTAACCCCTCGCGGGATCATCTCTAGGTATGCGCCTGCTGGAGACAACAACGATGTCGGCAGCTACAGCAGCGCGTTAGCGAAGGCGCTGGGTGTCAGCCTCGACGCTGTTGTAGACGCGGACGACGGCTCGACTGTCATCACGATGATCCAGGCGATGGCGCGACATGAAAACGGCATGAAGGCTCCGTACTCGGATGTCCAGCTCAAGGCCGCATTGCTTCTAATCTGACGAGCAGTTTGTTCCACGAGGAGACCTCACGAACGAATTGAGCCGCAGGCTCGTCTTGGCTCCATTGCCCGCCTTGTAGCACGACTGGCTTGAATCTCGCTCCAATGACCGCTCTCTAGCAGCCGTCTCCCGTCCGAGTACGACTGCTGAGGGTCGATAGCTGAGGTTGACCGCAAGCCCAAGCGGTCGTTGGTGGGCCCCGTGTTGGGACCGTCAGCGCTTATCCACAAAACTAAGGACGAGCAGAGGTTTTTGCCCGGAGCGGTCATTCGGGCTGGCACCTTTCGAAGGACCGCTTTCGGCCGGTGCTGCCGTTCAACGCCGCGATCCGAACTTCTGGAACCAGCCTGTTGCAGCCAATGCAAACAAATGCCGCACCTTCACATGGCGGAAGTTCAGCCTAGCTGACGCCAAAGCTTCTCTTCAAAGGTCAGCACCCGATCTCCTGGTCGGCATTGATCCCACAATGCAAAAAACGTCCGACGAACTTTCTTTTTATCCGACGGACTTTATTTGTTGGCCTTGAACTTGCAATAAATGCGGGGCGTTAATCCCTAGAGACAATCTTCCTGTTGCATTTTCCCATCTATTGTGGACTTTTCCATCCTATAGGAAGAGACTGCAAAGATGGAATGGACTGCCGATCCCAAGCTCTATCCAGCCTACCTCGCTAGAAAGATCAAGCGAGGGCGCGGCTGCGGCAGCGGCGTGAAGTACCTCTCCTGGTACACCACGGCGGAGATCAAGTCCCGCGGCACCTGCGACACCCCCAATAGCATCCGCAACGGAAGATCGTACGAACTGCTGTCGGATTTCGAGACCCTGTACTTCTTCATCCTCGAGCGCAAGCAGGGCGTTGAGGACGTGCGGGAACAGTTCCCGATCTTTGACATCACCGGCACCCAACGCATCTGCGCCGAACTCGGCATCGATCACAAGACGACGTCGCGCGGTCCGCAGAGGCCGGAGCCCTACACGATTGATTTTCTTGTGACAGAGGAAGACAGCGGCACGCGCCAGACACGGGCTGCCAGCATCAAGCCGCCCTATCAACAGCTGGACGCCGCGACCACTGCCAAGCTGAATGTTGAGCGACTCTGGTGCGAGCGCAACGGGATCCCCTGGCAACTCATTGACATGAAGGGCCTCCCGAATCACCTGACGACGCTTTCGGCGCTTCGCTATACGCGCAAGTGGTACTTGAATCGGTGGCAGCCCGACCTGGCGCTGAGGAGGCTGTTCAAGGAGCACTTCATGTTCACCTATGAACGGAACGTGACGCTCAAGCGTCTGCTCGAAAGGGCAGCAAAGCGCACGCGGCTCCCCTTCCCACAGGCGGAAGATGCATTCCGGCACGGCGCCTGGATTGGCGATATCCCGGTCTCCTTCAACCACGAAATCGCGTTGGACCTGCCGCTGGTCTTGGTGCAAGAATGAAATTTGAGCCGCTTCCACAGGCCCGGCGACAAGCGCCTCACGTTCTCGCTGTCGAGGCAGATCAGCCGGGCACGAAGAGATACCTCCGGCTGACCCATTGCTTCACCGGAGCCTGTTTCGGCCAGTGGGTGACTAACGCCGCAGGTGCGCGCGATGCTTCTCGCCCACTGAGGTTCAGCTGGGATGAGATCGCACAGATGGAGAACAATGGCGGCGTCTGGGGCCGTCTCTCGCTGCCCTACGAACTGGCCAAGCCGCTGGACGAGAACACGCCAGATGCTGCAGATGCTGGTTGGCGGATCATCGAACCGCTGGTGAACTTGCTCAAACGCGAGAGCAACCTTGCCCGAAACCGCTACTCCCATCTGGCGACCCAGCGCGCCCTCGAGCTCGGGATCGCCCTCAAAACCGTCAAGCGGCTGCTGAGCCGTTACTACTACTTCGGTCAGGAGCATGCGGGGCTGCGCATGTTGACGCCAGGCCGGCGCCCAATGGAATTGTCTGAGCGACGGGCTCTCGGCACTGCGGGCGCCGCGGATCAGCCTGTCGACCAGGAGGAGGACGCCGATACGGTGGCGCATGAACACAAGGTGGCGACACGCGAACGTCCCGGGCCAAGAGCCAGCGTTGAGGCGAAGTTCGGGAAGAACACCTTCATTGTGTCGCCGGAGGACATCCAGGACATGGTCGCGCGCTTGGCCTCAATGGCGACGAAGAAGCGCACCTTCGTCATTGATGCGTACAGCGAATACCTGAAAGTAGACTTCAAACGACGTCACCCTGCGCTGTTCAAGGAGGTTGCCGAGGGGCGGCATCCGATCCCAGTATCGAAGTGGCAATACCGCAGATACGTCAATGAGCACCTCGTGCTGACAAAGGACATCGCGAGAAATCTGCGAACACGATCTGCAAAAGCCACCGGGGAAGGCTCCTTGGATTCAGCAGGCCCAGGCGACATCTATGAAATTGATGCGACCGGCGGGCGCATCGTTCTTGTGACTTCAGGCGAATCACGACGGGTGGTCGCCACACCGACCATCTACGTCATCCTCGACCGGTGGAGTCGTTTCATCGTCTCCATCTATGTCTCCCTGAAGGCGCCGTCATGGGACGAAGCCCGATATGCGGTGCTCATCGCCTTCACCTCCCGGGAGAAACGATTCTCGACGCTCGGTGTGGACATCACCAACAAGCGCTGGCCCATCGGTCGGGTTTGCAGCGTGCTTCGTCGCGATCGCGGTTCGGAACTCACCAGCGAGTCGATGGACAAGGCCGTCTCCGGTGACATGCGCATCGATCCTTCCACCCTGCCCTCGATCACCCCGAATGGCAAGGCCATCATCGAACGCTTCATGCGCACCTTGAAGGGCTGGATGGCGCGGAATGTGAAGGGCAGCTATGCGGAGCGTCCGATGGACCTCCACGCCAAGAGGGCCGCGAAGCAAGCCAAGCAGATCACCGTGCATTCCCTGGCGGAGCTGTACCGGGCGCTGATCGACTTCGTCGAGAAGTACAACAACACGCCCCACTCGCATCTGAAGAAGCTCGGCGTCCTGAAGCAGGCCGGGATTGCCCCGACGCCGCAGGCGGCGTACGTCTGGGGCAGCGAAAACATCACCGGGGCGAGAGTATCAAGCTACTCGGATGGCGACATGCAGAAGCTGATGCTCGGCGTCGACCAGGCCTCGACTGGCGGAGGCGAGCTTCGCTACAAGTCGAGACGCTACGTACCGGCCAACCCTGCAGCGCGCGCCTTCCTGGCTTCGCGGCCTGCAGCCCGCAGAGCTTTGCAAGTTCGCGTCGACAAGACCTTTCCACATGAACTCTATGTCGAACGCCGCACGGAATGGCCACGATTCACCATGGTCTCGGCCGACAAGCGAGCCCTGGGATACCTCAGCCTCGATGAGTACGACGCGCTGACGCCGGTCGCCAACGCGGAGACCCGAGACCTGGAGCATGAACAGTTGCGCGCCGAGGTGACCGCAGCACCTGCCGCCCGTCGACCTACCGTCGAAGTGGACCGCAACGTTCCGTCGCAGCGTCAGCTCGCGGACGACCGTCAGGCTGAAACCACCGCGCTCAAGGCGAGGTTGACCGGCAAAGAGCATCCGCAAGCCAGGTCGTCGCCAACCGAGACAAAGCCGACTGCCAAATCAAGCATTCCGGAATGGAAGCGGCGGGAAGAAGAGAAGCGCGCGTCCGCTTTGGCTAAGTTGCAAAAATCTCGACGGGAGTAACAAGAATGCTACTGCGCAAGACGCACATTGTGGATGCCGAATACACGCCTTCAAAGGTTCCGGCCTATCGCGGCAATCCACTTATTGAAGCTTTGCCGCCGCTCAGCTCCTTTGCGCAGCTCACCAATGCGCTGGAGCACTTTCCGCCCAAACCAGATGCAGCAATGCGAAAGCAGGATGAATGGACCCGCTATCAGGCTGTGAGCAACTTGCGGGACATCATTGTTGCGACGCCGGAGTACAAGCGCGCCTCGATTCAACTCCATACCCTCCTGCGCAACACCTATATAGCCCGCAATGCGGCAGACAAAACTGAAGAGGTTCGTTGCATTGCAATCGCCAACAGAAAGCTCGGCGACGACTTGAAATTGCCATTCGACTGGAAGTCGACCGCATCCGGCCACATGTTCATTTCATCCACTGGCACGGGAAAGACAACCTTCATTGACGCATTCGTGCTTCGATTGGCACAGGTCATCCGCCACACGGAATACCAGGGCGAAGAGCTTGGTCGAGCCCAAGTCGTATATCTAAAGATATCAATCCCCCCGGACGGCACGCTGAAAGCTTTCTGCCTGAATTTCTTTCAAGCCGTTGATAAGCTGCTCAACACGAATTACCTCAAACAGGCCTATGCAGCCAGGACCGTGGCGAACATGACGCTCTTGATGGGAAAGGTTGCCACCAGCATTTCGCTCGGGCTGCTGATCGTCGATGAGTTTCAGAATCTAAAGATCGCCAAGACAGAGCAATGCGTAATCGTCTTCAATATGTTCGTCCAAATGATTGAAGACTACGGGATTTCTGTTGTGACCCTCTGCACACCCGCGATACAGAAGCTGCTCGCAGCCAAGCTTGCGATTACTCGAAAGCTGATGGGGAATACAACCTACTTCCCTCTGATGGCAGCAGGTAGTAACGAGTGGAAGCACTTTTCCGAAGCTGTCTGGCCGTTCTGCTATACCGAGCACAGATCCCCGTTGACACCGGAAGTCAGCGCTGCCTGGCACAGAGCATCTGGTGGGAATGCGGCATTCGCTATCAATGCCTACAAGCTTGCTCAGGAGTACGCGATAACAGAAGAATCGAGCGTTGACGAAGTGAGCTTCGAAATGGTCTTGAACACCAGCTTTGCGGCCCTGAAGCCTGCAATCGACGCCCTGGCTCGCGGCCGGCCGTCGGAGCTGGAGGCATTCGAAGATCTGATTTGTGACGCCGAAAGCAGAGCGCTGATTGCTGCATTCATGCCGCATGCGGTCTACGACATGCCCGCTACCGCGCCATTGAATTCGACGGACCAAGAAGCAGATCCGGGCAATTCCGCTCAGGAAGCCGACAAAGCCATACGCGACGCTGGCGAGTTTGACGAAATTTCAGAAACGGCAAAGCCCGCCAAGCCCAAGAAGGCCGCGAGCCCTCGCGCAACCAAGAAACAGAAGGCACCCGAATCCGTAACCTCGCCACTGCCAATGCGGCCGGTGGACGCGGACCTGGCATGAATGCCCCCCAAATCAAGAGGGCTCTCCACCTTCACCTCGGCTTTTACTGTGGTCAGATGGAGTGAAGTCGGAGACTTGCACCAGAGCGGCCCAGTCTTCACGTTCCTTCAAGATCTCTAGTCCAAGCCGGTAGTTTCGAGCGTGCGGGACATTCAAAGCGATTTCTCGCAGCAAGATTGTCAGGCCGACTCTGCGCTGCTCGACGACCAATTGCCTGAGCTTCATGCGGATTCGCTCTGCTGGATAGTTTCTGTTCACCCGCTCAAGTTCCGCCGTGAACTCAGGATTTGCGGCAATGCTCTTCTTCACGATATGTGCGGTCGTCCCGCAGACCAGCGCGAGCTCTTGTACCAAGATGCGCGACGGTCGATGTTGTGACGCCAACACCCGCTGCAACCCGTCCTTGAGTTGCTGGACGCCCATGAGCGGAGCTGCCCGTCCCTCCCTTGTCGGTGCTTGCGGCACCGCAGACTCGAACCATTGCGCGTCGCGCGCCCTAGCCCTTGCGCTCGCCGGCGAATGCAGCATTTCATGTCTAGGGCGACCACCAGCTATGGCGCCAATGATGGTTTGGCGGTCTGACTCGACGCACGAGACACGCAACTTATCAAGTTCAACACCGACGAGCTCGCGAAGCCAAGGTCTGTCATTAAAGTAGACCAGCCAGAACGGCGTTTTCATCTTCTGTAGACTGGCAAATCTGCCAGTCTTTTGAAATTTAGATGCAAGTGCATTCTTGGCGGCCGGCACAGCTGAGAGGCCCAGCGCGCCAGTGCTGAAGAACCTACGTCTCGGCTGGCTTCGCTTCTGATCAAGAACCGACGACTGCTCCGTCAATTTTTGACGCAAGTCCGGGAATCCAATGCCCGCAGTCACAAACAAGGCAGCAAATGTCAGTGCACTCCATTGGGTAGGAACATTCTGCAAAACGAGCGGCGGAACTGCCGGGTCAAGTTCTGGACTAGATAGCTTCAATCCGTAGTTTGAATAGCGTTGAAGTTCAAACCGTGCCTCCATGGCATCAAAGGCATTTACGAGACGTCCTCCCCATTCTTGATTGATGACTGTCTGGGCAACGGAAACCACATGCCCGCGGTTCCAAGTTGGCAGATCGGCTCCAAGCGCCTGGAACGCCAACGCTGACAATGCATGAAATCGTTTACCTATCTCTGGACTGGAAACGGGTGATTTGGTCAAGTCTGCGCCGCAACTGCATGAAAGCTCGGGCATTTTCATGATCTTCTGTTTTCGAAGCTCATGAATCTTTCCGCACGAGAAGCAAGACGCCCTTAGGGGCACCTTGTGTTCGATACAGACTACCGATGTCGGCAATTGATGGGATCTTCGCCAATATGTTTCTATGCCGCGCTTGCGCTGCTCTCTCATGCAGCACGGACAGTATTTCAGTCGCTTCAGCTTTCCATGAACCCGAGCCTGAGAAGGCGAGCCTCGTCCTGCCACATCTCGCGCGGGAATTTTGACTTCTCGGTCATAGGCAAGCTCACTCTGAGACGCCTCAAAAAACAACCAGAAGGGGAGCGTCGTCATCTTGAGCGTGGATTGCGGGTACGACTTTCCCAATGCCGCAAGAAGCAATTCATACCGGCCATCATGTCCAGCGATATCAAGCGGCGGCTGGTCCTTTCCTCCATAGCCGCATTGATTTAGCACCCAGTTCCAGGTCGCAGCTTGGTTTGCTGAAGCAATTCTGGAGAACCAAGAGCCGAGCAGCTCGTCATCGTTCACCTTAGGGATGAATGGGAGGGTCGGCGTCATATTTATCAAAACCAATTTCCTCGATCATCTTCATTAAAATGTTCGCCTCGGATTTTCAGATATTTCTCTGGCAAGAAATCTGAAGGCCGGCCATCTCGGGAGGCGAGGAATTGGAATCTGTGGCTGGAGCCTCAGCATTGACCATCGGTACCGTCTTGTCGCTACGGGACGACGAGATCTTGTACTCATGGCTTGGCCGCATGTTCCGCCGCAACTCCTTTGCTCCAACAAGGGCTGCAGTGAACATGTTTCTCGGCGGAAGGTACCGCACGCTGTGTGTGGACCTGCCCACCGGGCTGGGGCACCTTCAAACCGTACTCGGTCCCGCATCGCCTCTGTCGCCCCCAAACAGTTGGATAGACCGTGCCACCTTATACCCCTACCACCGTCCCTTCTTGACGCCGGAGCGGGATCGCATCATTTGCGAAATCATGCTCAACGCAAGCAATGCAGGTGGTGCGCAGAAGGCCCTGATGGGGCGGCTGGCCAACAGATTCGGTGCGGCCACTTCTCTTCGCTATTGCCCGCTCTGCATTCGTACCGACGCGGTCCGCCTCGGCGAACCCCATTGGCGACGAAGCTGGCTTCTGCCGGGCGTTACGCGTTGCCCGACTCATGGCATTGCTCTGGTAGAACTCGTGCCTGCGACAAGGCCCAGTAACCCTTTCGAGTCGCGTCAGCCGCCGTCACATCCTCCTGTCATCAGCTGCATCCCATGCGCCGAAGGATCGCTCGACTGGATGTTCAGCAAGTTGTCGGCCGAGTTGCTGCAATCCAACCTGCCCGCGCTTCACCGGGACGTCCTGACCACAACATATCGAAGGCGCGCCCTGAAACTGGGCTATGGCTGTTTGACGGGCCGCGTCCGCGTTTCCAAGGTCGCGCAGGCCGTCCGCGAACACTACCGGGATTTCGAGGGCTTTGCGCATCGCAACCGGCTGATTCAAACGCAGGCGAAACCGCTGGGCTGGCTGCACACCATCTTCAACAAGCCAGACAGAGCTGTTCATCCGATTGCTCATCTGATGCTGATCGGACACCTGTTTGGGTCGATTTCGGCCTGGCGTGATGCACTTGATGCCGATGGAGCCCATGCCCCCATTCGTCCGGCGGGGCTGCAAAGCCCAACACGGCGAATCTGCCCCGCTGGACCTGAACTCTTGGATTCTTCGTTGTCTTGTCGCGCTGCCGCTGCCGCCCTGGGAGTCAATACGGCCACAGTAGTTGCCTATCGGCGCGAGTGCGGGATGCAGGTCACGCCACGAAATCACAAGACCACACGCATGGTCGAAGGCCAGATCTTCGATGACTTGGTGGCCGGCTTGCCTCTTGCGGAAGTCGCGGGCAATAGCGATGTATCGATGGCAACGGTGTGCCGCATCTTGCGGTCCAACGCAGAAGCCAAAGCGAGGCGGCAGGCGAGCATTCATCAAGCCAACGAGCGCAAGGCCAAGGACGAATGGCGGGCAGCCGTTCGCGGCGCTGAGTCCATCACCGCAGCCCGCCGCATTGCCCCCGCCGCATACATCTGGCTCTACCGGAACGATCGAGCCTGGATCACGGACCAGAGCAACTTCGAACCGGCGGCGGTGCGAAAGCCAACCAGTAGCGCCCGGGTGGATTGGCCTACGAGGGATCTGAACCTGAGCACGCTGGTCTTCAATCTGCAATCCGTAGAGGCTGAGCAAGGTGCGACTGAACGCCTCAGCGCCTATCGGATCCTGCGCATCCTTGGCATCCAGACCATGATGATTCGGAATCGACATCGCCTGCCGTTGACCTACGACGCACTCGTGGCCTGCATCGAAACCGAAAGCATGTGGCGCGATCGGCGGTTAGCCTTGGCAGCCGCCCGGCTCACGGCATTGGGACTCCCCCTCACAGTCGTCCGCCTCAGCAGGGCCTCCAACATCAATTGGACATATCACCGCTGTGTGGAAACTTGGCTTGATGCCCACCGCGCCGGGACAAGTCGCGGATAGGGTGCATGATTGCGCCGGGGAGCTTGACCTGAGCCGCGGCGGTCCACCGAAGCCTGAAGTCGAGCCACGATCTCGGCGTTTAGAGATCGACTGTTGAGCTCTGCGCACTCGGCCAACTGGAGCTCCAACTGGTTTGGGATACGTACACCGATGGTCGAGGTGCCATCGTCTGACAGATCATGCGCTTTCATGATGAGCAGTGTCGTGTGCACATTTGTGCTCGTCCATGGCACATAAGTGCCGACAAGCTCGGGCTTGACCAGGCCATATTCATCACGTAAGCTTGTATTCATTTTGAATACAAGGCATCACCATGAAACTTTCCCTTGAGGCGATCATGCAGCGTTTGATGGCGCGCGGAACGCAGGTTGCACAAACGACACCGGCTCCTGATGACCGCACGCCTACGACGATTCGCCTGAAGCCGGCCACCAAGCACTTCCTTCAGTGTCAGGCGACGGCACTGAACACCAGCGTGCAGGGCCTGGTGGATGCCATCCTTGATGGCGTTGCCGAGGCCACCCTGGACACGCCTGCCGCCAAGCTACGCTCAATTCGGGAGCGCTTCTTCTTGCTGATCCAGGCTCACCGGCTGGATCTACCGGCGGCGGTCGAGCTGCTGGCTGACGAGGGATTCACTCTCTCGGCGCTGGGTAACAACGACCGGCTGATGGACCTGATGACGCCAAAGGCGATCAATCGACTGTGTGAGGTGTTCTACGTCAATCCAAAATGGCTGAACGCAAAGTACGACAACGCCGTTGAAATCGGCTCGAATGTTCATTGGTACAAAAACGTCCATTCGATCGCCCGACGCCTGATCGATCTTCGCCAGCAGGGTTTGCGACCTGAGCTCATGTTCATCCGTCGACGCGGCGCCGACTTTGATCGCGCCTACGAGGATAACGACAAGGGGAAGTGGCAAGCCGAACCGATTGGCATCGTGATGCGGGTCGTCAAAAGCACTCCCTCAGGCGCGGACTTCACAACCTACGAGGTCTGGGAGTTTGAGCGCTGGAACTACGAACCTTGCCGCCTGGATCTCAAGCTGCTGATTGCTTTTTGCGAGCAGCTTCGCGTCCATACTGTTGGACATGAATTGCGCGAAGAGGCGCTTGACCACCTGGTTGCAGGCCGCCAACTTCCCGCAGAGGTCCTGTTCGGACTTGGCAGCATCACCTGGCACCCTGACGACTACGTCGGGTTCGCGTACGAGGCTCGCCACGAAAAGAATGAGTGGTCCAGCGTGGCCAAGAGATACCTCAAGTCCGGGCTGCCGGAACTCGCCATGCAGGCTGGTGCAGCGGCCTTGCCGGAGCAGCCGTGGCGCCCCACTGCCGCTACTACCTCATCCTGAATCCGCAATTCCAGCGCCGTCAATCTTCAGCGTCGCAATCCCTTGATCTGCTGACGCAACTTGTGGACCAAAGCGGCATCAGGTCAGCACCTCAACGAACGGCTTCTTGTCGAGCACCGCAGCCCGAAATTTTGTGCGGAGCATCGCAACAAAGTCGCGTTCGTTCATGAGCAGCATGACGATTTCTCTGAGGGATCACAGGGCCATGGTCTTCAGCGCGGAGTGCGTGATGCATTCCGCTACGGCGCTGCTGGCGAACTCCGAAGTCGAGATGAAGATATCTGCTGGGCGATGCGTCTCCGCAATGGCGCGCAGGTACTGGGACCGTGCCTGGAAGAGCGTTCGCTGCGCGTCCAGAACGTCAAGGAAGCCGATTGCCCAGCTCGAACCCTTTGCTGGCGGCGTCATAGGCCGCCTGGGCGCTTGGCAGCAGGTCCTGGCGCAGGGTCTCAACCTCAAGCCGATTCGTACTCAGCAGTTCCCGCGCCTGCAGCGCGTCGGCGTACAGGCGGGTCTGGGTCGCCGCGAGCTCCTCCTGAGCTTTTTCATACTGCTTCAAGGCTTGCAGCTGATTGCCCGCATTGCTGTCGAACAGGGGGATGGGCATCGAAACGCCCAGGAGGATCTGGTTGCGCCCCAGCTCCTGCGAGCGCTTGACGCCCAGACTGAGTGTCGGGTCGGGCAGCCGGCGCGCGCGCTCCAAGTCGGCCAGTGCGCGGCGGCGCTGCACCTCGATCTGGGCACGCTTGAGCCCCGGGGCATTTGCGAGCCTCTGGTCAACGTTGGGCAATGACGGGACGACGGGTAAAACCTCAGCGGAGCCATCGGCCATGTCGAATCGAGGCGACGGGTCCCCCCAAATGGCCCCGAGGCGCTGCCGCGCCGAACGGAGTTCGCCCTGTGCTTGCGCCAGCTCCAGCCGTGCACGCGACTCCGCGACCTGGGCCTTGGTTTCCTCAACCGGCGAAATCTTGCCCGCTGCCACCCGTTTGCCGGCCGCCTCGCCGGCGCGGTGCGCCAATTCGACCGTGTCCTGGGCCAGCCGGATCCGCTCTTGCGCGGTCAGGAGTTCATAGAACGCGCTGCTGACCTGCGCGCGAATTTCCGCCCGGCGCGCGTTCAGATCGTTGGCCGCGGCCTCGCGCCCCTGCTCAGCGGCATCGACACGCGCTGCGCGTTTGCGCCGATCTCGATCGCTTGATTCACCTGAACGGTGGTGGTCCGGGTGGCTTGGCGCGTGTCTTCGAGCAGATAGGACAGCTCGGGGTTGGGCCGAGCCCGCCCTTGCTGCAACGCACCTTCGGAAGCCTCCAGCTCACGTTGAGCCGCGGCGATGTCCGAATTGCGTGACAAGGCCAGGTCGATGGCCGACGCCAACGTGAGCCGGGCCGGAACGACGACGCCGGACAGCGCGAGCGCGGGTGGCGAAACCGCACTCAAATCCTGCGCGAACGCAGCTTGAGCAAATGAAAACGAAATAGCGACTGCCAGCGTGAGCGGCAGAAATGGTGTGACGTAAGCACGCACGCGCATTGAAATCCCCTTGGTGTCGCTTCGCTGCAATGGCCAGCGAAATGCCAGGATCAAAGAGATTCAGCGCGGGAGGCGTCTACGGAAGAAGTCCGTAGATCCAAGGGCTCAGTCGTGGAACGTGGGCTGGCCGCGCCGAATCAGTGCGCGGGGCGCCATTTGGGGCGCTCAGGTTCATCAGCCAGCAGGGAACCGAACAGCGGCAGCGTCGCAACACGGTGCGACGCATCAGCGAGCGCCGAGGCGGGGGCCAGTGAAGGTGCCGACGGCTCGGCGACAAGCAAATGGCCGTATGCGCAGTCCGCATCGATGCCGACGCCTGGGTTCTTGGACTCGGCGGACGTCTTGCCCGCCTTGACAGCCTTTGCATCGTGCTCATGGCTGTGATGCCCAAAGTGTTGGGCATCCTTGCCCGTTTCGTGCTCGCAAATGCCTCCGGCCACCGCCCAGGACCACTGGAAAGGCATGGCTATCAACAAAAATACGATTACAAGGCGACGCATGGTTTGGAGTTTAGCTTGCAGCGCAGCCGCAGGGACCAGAACAAGTTCCACAAAGCCCGATGGGCCGTGCCTGAAGAGGTAATTGAGAATAGCTGACCAAGGTCTTTGCGTGCGATATAGCTCGGAGGCAGGAGCGTGGGATTAGGTAAATCCGCGGTTTGCGTGCTCAATCCGCAGACTGCCACCTTACCCGCCGACGGCCGTCAGCCATCGGTCCGCCAGATGACAAATTCGTAATCGAGTTTCATCGCCATGCAAGCAACAATTGCCGTATATGAAACTACTGGTCATTGAAGACGAAGCCAAGCTTGCGGAGTATCTGCGCAAGGGATTGTCGGAGGAAGGCTACACGGTCGATGTGGCGCACAACGGCATCGATGGGCTGCACCTGGCGATTGAGGTCGACTACGACTTGCTTGTGCTGGACGGCATGCTGCCGGGCATCGACGGCCTTGCCGTCCTTGCCGCATTGCGACTGAGCAAGCAGACGCCCGTGCTGATGTTGACGGCGCGCGGACAGGTCGAGGACCGGGTCAAGGGGCTGCAAAGTGGCGCGGATGACTATCTGCTGAAACCATTTGCGTACTCTGAATTGGTCGCGCGCATCCAAGTTCTGCTGCGCCGGGCGAACCCCGCGCGCGGCTCGTCCGAACCCACCGTACTGATGCTGGCCGATCTTGAGATGGACTTGCTTCGGCGCAAGGCTGTTCGGGCCGGACAGCGTCTGGATCTGACAGCCAAGGAGTTCAGTTTGTTGAGTCTGATGCTGCGCCGGCAAGGAGAGGTGCTGTCGCGCACGGAACTCGCTGAGCAGGTCTGGGACATGAATTTCGACAGCGAGACCAATGTGGTCGAAGTGGCAATTCGTCGCCTGCGAGGCAAGCTGGATGCACCGTTCGAGCGACCTTTGCTGCACACCGTCCGAGGCATGGGCTACGTCTTGGAGGCTCGGGATTCATGAAGCGAGCGGCCTCGGGAGGCTCACTGGGCCATCGTTTGTCCTGGTGGTTGGCGACGCAGACCTTCATTGGCCTCGGGCTCGTTTGCCTGGCCGTCTATTTCGTGACGGCCATGACGCTGTCCCAGCGGCAGGACGAGACCCTCGATCAAAAGACCACCATGATCAGGCACTTGCTGTCCGAGGCCCGTGCTGCGCCGGACATTGACGCCCTGCGACATCAGCTCAACGACTTCCTGGCTGGTCACGAAGAATTGGCGCTGCAGCTGAGATCACCAGACGGGCGCACGGTCTATGCGTCGTCGACCACGCACCCATCGCTGCCCCCACCCGTCAAGCAACGCGTGTTTGAGGTGGCGTCCTCCATGTACTTTTCCGGGCCTGCCAGCGCCACGCTGACGCTCGGGACACAGGAAGATGCCAGTCTGCTTCGCCGGCTCGGATGGACGCTGACCGCCGCCGCGATCGTCGGATCGCTGGCGGTTTCGGTATGCGGCTTTTGGCTCGTCCGGCTGGCGCTGGCGCCGGTTCACCAACTGGTCGAGCAGACCCGGAGATTGACCGCGAGCCAGTTGGAAAAACGCCTGGATGGTTCTGCTCAACCACGGGAACTGCAACCGTTGATCGGGCAGTTCAATGCGCTGCTCGATCGTCTGAGCAGCGCCTACACGCAGATGGAAGGCTTCAACGCCGATGTCGCTCACGAACTGAATACGCCGCTGGCCACGCTCATCAGTGCCTGCGAGCTGAGTCTCAGAAAGTCGCGGGACATTGACGACATGCGCGATGTGCTGGCCTCCAATCTCGAGGAACTCCGGCGCATGTCGGGCATCGTCAACGACATGCTCTTTCTGTCACAGGCTGATCGGGGCGCTGGCGCCCGCCGCGTGAATGTCGGCAGCCTCGCGGCCCTTGCCGGCGAAGTGATCGAGTTCCATGAAGCGGCCATGCAGGAAGCGACGTTGACGGCTGAGATCCTGGGCGACGCCGCCGGTCGCTTTGACGCGCGACTGCTGCGCCGCGCGCTCTCCAACTTGCTCGGCAATGCAACGCGCTATGCACGAGCAGGGTCTGCCGTGATGGTGAGAATCGAGACACATCCTGGTGGAGACGTCTCGATCGCAGTGCACAACACCGGGCCGACGATTGAGCCCGAAGATTTACCCCGATTGTTTGATCGGTTCTACCGCGTCGATCCCGCACGCGCGCACGCGGATCTGAACCACGGACTGGGTTTATCCATCGTGGACGCGATCGCGCGCATGCATGGCGGGAGCGTCTTCGCGGGCTCCGATCAAGGCATCACCCGAATTGGACTGCTCCTGCCCTCTTCCGCAAGCCCCCTCGGACGACCCGCCAGGCAAGAGCACCTGAGTGATGTGTCGTAACGCTGGATTGTCCCAATCAGGTCCGTTCAGCATCGTTGCGGCTCACGTACACCATCAAGGGTTGCTTGGTGAACCCGGCTGGCGCGATCTTCTGCAGATCGACGGCGCGATGCCCGGCCACGTCGAACTTCCATGTGAAGGTCTTGTCGCCACTGCGGAAGGTGATGGTGTCACCACACTTGATGTTGGCGAACTTGGTGTTTGCAACGTCCAGCACCTTGGACTCGGCACCCTGGCTGGCCGGAACACCATAGATGGACCGGCCATTGGCATAGGTTTCATCGCTGGCGGCGAAGACGCCGGTGGCGCTGAGCGCTGCAGCGCTGGTCAATGCAACTGAGGTCAAGACTTTGGCAATGCGCATGGTGATCTCCTGTTTGATGGGATGGGCGACAAGGTCATCAAGTCGCTCCGTTGATTCATCCCAGGGATCACTTTAGAAAGGCAGCAGCGACGGAACTTGGTCACCGAAATGACATTTCCGTCATGCGCGGGTTACTTCTCCGCGAGTCTTGCCGAGATCGCCGAAGCCCTTTTCACCCCGAGCAAAACGTTCGGCCTAGATGCCGCTGCGTCGGGTGTAGTTGGGCACCGTCAGTCGCGTCGCAAGCGCAAGGCGTTGGCGATGACCGAGGCAGAGCTCAGGCTCATGGCCAGCGCCGCGATCATCGGCGACAGCACCCAGCCGGTGAACGGATACAGCAGGCCGGCCGCAATCGGGATGCCCAGGGCGTTGTAGAGGAAGGCGAACATCAGGTTCTGCTTCATATTGCCGACCGTCGCCTCGGACAGCGCCCGTGCCGTCGAGATGCCGCGCAGGTCGCCCTTGACCAGGGTCACCTGGGCGCTGTTCATCGCCACGTCGGTGCCCGTGCCCATGGCCACGCCGACATCGGCCTTGGCCAGGGCCGGTGCGTCGTTGATGCCGTCGCCCGCCATGGCCACGATCCGCCCCTCGGACTGCAGCCGCGACACCAGCTCGAGCTTGTCCGCCGGTTTGACCTCGCCATGCACCTCGGCTATGCCCAGCCGGGCGCCGACGGCCTTGGCCGTCGTGAGGCCGTCGCCGGTGGCCATGATGATCCGGATGCCGGCCGCCCGCAGCGAGGCCAGGGCCTCCGGCGTGCTGGCCTTGATCGGGTCCGAGACGGCCAGCAGTCCGAGCAGGTGGCCATCGGCGGCCAGGTACATCACGCTGGCCCCTTCCGCGCGCAGCGACTCGGCCTCGCTCAGCAGTGCATCCACGGAAACGCCTGCCTGTTGCATCAGCGCCGTGTTGCCCAGCGCAAGCTTGCGCCCGGCCACGACACCGTTCACACCGATGCCGGTGCTGGACTCGAAGCTCTCGGGCTTGGCTAGCGGCAAACCGCGCTCGCGCGCCGCCTTGACGATGGCCTCGGCCAAGGGATGCTCGCTGCCCTGGTCCAGGCTGGCGGCCAGGCGGAGCACCTCATCAACCTCGACGCCGGGCGCCGGGACCACACGGTCGAACACCGGACGGCCCTCGGTCAGGGTACCGGTCTTGTCAACGATCAGCGTATCCACCTTGCGCAGGTTCTCGATCGCTGCGGCGTCGCGGAACAGCACCCCGCTGGTCGCACCGCGGCCGGTGGCCACCATGATGGACATCGGCGTAGCCAGGCCCAGCGCACAGGGGCAGGCAATGATGAGCACGGCCACGGCGTTCACCAGGCCATAGACCCAGCTGGGCTCGGGACCGAAGATGCCCCATGCCAGCAGCGTCAGCAGCGCGACGCCCACGACAGCCACGACGAAGTAGCCCGCGACCTGGTCGGCCATGCGCTGCATAGGCGCACGTGAACGCTGGGCTTGGGCGACCATCTGGACGATCTGCGCCAGCATCGTCGCCGATCCGACCCGCTCGGAACGCATGACCAGGGCACCATTGGTATTCAGCGTCGCGCCGATCAGCTTGTCTCCGGGGCTCTTGACGATGGGGACGGGCTCGCCGGTCAGCATCGCTTCGTCGACCGCGCTGCGGCCCTCGACGACGACGCCATCGACCGGCACCTTCTCGCCGGGACGCACACGCAGCAGATCGCCGACATGCACATGGGACAGCGGCACATCGCTTTCCTGGCCGCTCTCATCGATGCGCCTTGCCGTCTTGGGTGCCAGGCCCAGCAGTGACTTGATCGCCGCCGAGGTCTGCGAGCGTGCCTTCAACTCCAGAATCTGACCCAGCAGGGTCAGCGAGATGATGACGGCCGCCGCCTCGAAATAGACCGCCACGCGGCCCATCGCCTGAAAGGACGCCGGGAATAGCTGCGGTGCGACTGTGGCAATCACGCTGTAGACAAAGGCCGCGCCAGTGCCCAGGCCGATCAAAGTCCACATATTCGGGCTGCGGTTCAGCACCGACTGAGCGCCGCGCTGGAAGAACGGCAAGCCGGCCCACAGCACCACCGGCAGCGTCAAGGTCAGCTCGATCCAGCTCTGCGTGCCCATCTCGAACCACTGCAACCGGTGGCCGACCATGGCCAGCATGGTGACGATCACGGTCAGCGGCAGGGTCCACCAGAAGCGCCGCTGAAAATCGCGCAACTCGGGGTTCTCTTCGGCCTCCAGTTCAGGCAGCAGGGGCTCCAGCGTCATGCCGCATTTGGGGCAGTTGCCGGGATGGTCCAGGCGGATCTCCGGATGCATCGGGCAGGTGTAGATCGTTGGCGCACCGGCTGCGGGTGCTGGTGCAGAAGCAGCAAGGTCTGGCATTGGCGCGTGGGCATGGTGCCCATGCTCCTGCGGTGCGCTCCCCGCCTGATGGTGCGCGTGACCCGCGTGAGCCCCCTGCTTCGCCTCGCCCTCAGGCACCAGATTCATCCCGCACTCGGGGCACCGGCCCGGCTGAGTCTGCCGAACATGAGGATGCATAGGGCAGACATAGACCATCGCCGCGACGGGCACTTCGACATCTTGTTTCATGCGACTCTCACTTTGCGTCCGTTGACTTGCCACCGGCAAGGCTAACCACAGCATCAGCCTTGCCACGGTGACAAGGTCAAGCCTCCCGACTGGGAGGGATGGCGTTCGCCGACAAGCGCGGCAGAAAGCGGGGCGTCCTCTCGGCGTAGCGCAGGTACTCGGCACCGAACTGACGCTCCATGTCGCGCTCTTCGTTGACCGCGAGGCGACCATACATCACGAGCAGGATAGGAAACATCAGCAGCGTCAGCAGCGTCGGCCATTGAACGAGGAAGCCCAGCAGTATCAGCACGAAGGCCACGTACTGCGGATGCCGGATGCGGGCATAGGGCCCGACCGTCGCCAGGCCATGGCGACGCTGCGCGTGGTACAGCACATGCCAGGCGCTCGACAGCAGCCAGAAGCCACCGCCCAGCAGGATGTAGCTGGCAATGTGCAGAGCACCAAAGTGTGGATCGCCCTTCTCGCCCAGCAGCGTGGCCCACAGATGGCCGGAGTTGTGGCTCAACAGGTCGAGCCCCGGATAGCGCGTCTGCAGCCAGCCGGACATCAGGTAGATGGTCAGCGGAAAACCGTACATCTCGACGAACAGCGCCACGATGAAGGCGGCAAAGGCGCTGAAGCTGCGCCAATCCCGCGCCGACTGCGGTTTGAAGAAGCTGAACGCGAACATCAGGAATACGGCCGAGTTCAGAATCACCAGGGACCAGAGGCCATAGGCCGGTGCGTCGTGCGTCATGGCCGGTCTCCTTCATTGCGGTCATTGCGATGGCGATGGTGCTCCCCGCCATGGTGGTGCCCACGATGCATGAACACATGCATCAAAGGGCAGGCCAGCAGGAACGCATAGGGCAAGAAACCCAGCAGATGAGCGCGGTGTTCTTCCCAGAGGAACCAGCCGGTCACGGCGGCCAGGACGATCCAGCCGATGCCGAAACGCGAGCGCCAGAACGACGGCTGTTCTGGCGGATGCTCTGGTTGGTGCTTTGAGTCGTGATCCATGACGATCTCCCGATGGTGGTGAACGACTTACTTGCTGCCCTGTGCGGGTGCTGCCGGCATCCGGTCCATCATCATTTCCATCATGGTCTGCATCATGTCCATGCGCTGTTCCATGGCCTCCATGCGGGCCTTGGGATCGGCCGCCATGCCCTTCATGCCAGGAGCACCACCTCCCTTGCCGGACATCTGCTTCATCATGCCCATGCTGCCCTGCATGGCCTTCATGTGCTCGCCCATCAGCGCCTGGCGCTCCTCGGGCGTCTTCGCGTCCATCATCTTCTGGTGCATGTCCTGCATCGCCTTCATCTTGACGGCCATGTCGGCTTCCTTTGCTGGAGCCACAGCGGCGGCCTTTGCGGGCGCCTTGGCCGGCGGCGCCGAGGCAGCGCCCTCGGGGTGGTGAGCCGTGTGGTCCTGATCTTTGGGCTGAGCCGCGGCGAGACCGGTGGCAACAAGCAATGCGAGGGTTGTCATGACGATCTTGTTCATGGAGTTCTCCGATAGATTGCGGCAGGGAGGTACGACCAGGGAATTGGTCGAAGGCACGCGTGCTGCCCCGCCATCCAGCACGCGCTGTGTCAGGCGTGCAGATGCGGCGCCAACCGGAGCACGGGCTCCGGGGCGCTGGTGCAGGCGGCTAGATCGTCAGCCGCAGGAAGCGGATGGGGATAGGCGGACCGGTTTCGCGAACCGGAACCGGGGCGTTGGAGGACTCCACCGCCCGGTCGTCTCCCGACGTCCAGGCCAAGGTGGTGGGCTGCAGCAGCAACACCGGCAGCATATCGGCGGCGCTGCCCAGATCCTTGATGGGCAGATTCAGCGTCGAGCGCTCGTCGTCGCAAAATTTCTGACAGGCGGCGTCCGGCACGCCAGGGGATGGCGCCACGTCACCCGAGGGCGCACCGGCATGGAACTGCTCTTTCGTCGCCTCGTCGTGGCGATGCTCAGCCACCGCCAGCAGCACGGCACCGCCATGAGCTTGACCAGAGGCACAGGCGTTGGCGATGCCGACAGCCAATGCGAAGATCCAGACGAACAACATCACAGCGGCAAAACGTCGCCTGGATGTTGGTCGAAGAATCATGGTCATGGAAGCTTCCAATGCTCAGCCCGCTGCGTGAGTCTAGGAGCCGATGTTCAGACTTCGAGGTGTCGTGAGACTTGATCCCCATCAAACAATCGCGCGATCCCGTGGCTTGCTGGCTGACGGCATCGACTGACCTGCCCATCGGCAGTAAATCGGTAGCCACGGAAACACTGACACGCAACAGCACCGTCAAGCGTGCACAGGACGATCTCATCGCCGCTGGCAGATGACAAAACCGTAATGTCGGGGTCGGCCTTCTGTCCAGCCGAGATTCCTACAGTCACTCCCATGGCGCAACCACTGCGCCTCAGCAGTCCAGTCAGTTTGCTGTCAATTCAACCGTAGGAGTTCTTCATGCCCCGCTTCAATGTCATTGCTTCCGTTCTGTTCGCTGCGACTCTCGCAGCGCCCGCCTTTGCAGGCAACGGCTTCACGCCCGCCAACAACGACTCTGGCGGCAGCTATCACGCCATGCCCGGAGGCAAGACCCGTGCCGAGGTCAAGGCAGAACTGGCCGCAGCCATCAAGGATGGCTCGCTGGCCAAGATGAACAGCGAAGCCGGGTACGCCCCCGAATTTGAAACGCGCAGGGCGTCGCCGCTCACCCGCGCGGAAGTGCTGAGCGAACTGAAGCGCGCCCGCGACGACGGCTCGCTTGCCAAGATGAGCCGCAACCATTCGTACACGCCTGACACTTCGACAACAGCGCGCAGCAGCCTGAGCCGTGAGCAAGTGTTGAGCGATCTGCAGCAGGCGCGTGATGATGGCAGCCTGCAATGCTTGAACAGCAACCAAGCTCGCAACTGCTGAACGCCGATTGCCGTACACTTTGACGATGAGCAAGTTTTCGCGGATCGTGTTGGCATGGCTGCTTGCCGTTGCGCTGCCCATTCAAGGGTACGCGGCGCAAGCCATGCTGATGTGCGGTCCTGCTCATCACGAGAGCGCGGCCATTCACGATCACGCATCTCATGATCACGGCGATCTTGCGGCGGATCCGGTCGTTTCTGTGCCCTCGCACAGCGATGTCAAAGGTTCACCGGATGCCTCGCTCAAACACCATGCCAAGATGGCCAAACCGGGGCACGCCACCAAGTGCAGTGCTTGTTCCTCTTGCTGCAGCGCAGCGGCCATCACGGCATCCGTACATGCCGTTGAAGTGATCCGGCAGCATGTGCCTGTAGTGGCAACGATTCCGGTGGGCAACGCCGTTGACACCATCGGCGGCCTCGAGCGCCCGCCGCGACCCCTCCTCGCCTGACCTGCGGCGGCGCACCCACAGCGCCCGGCCGCAGCCAAGAGCCGCTCGCCGAACCCGTGCACGAACGCACGAAGCTTCGGTGACCGCCGTTCGTGTCTGCTTGCGAGATATCTATGCAATTCGTCCTCAATGGCGTGGCGCTCATGGCCGCGTCCGCAGCCCTGGCGTTGCCTGTGTTTGCCCAAAACCAGCCCTCTGCTGCCCAGCCATCCGCCTCGCCGTCAAAGCGTGCGGATGCGGCAGATCCCAAGGCGGCTGTGCCGCCGCTCGTCTACAGCTCGGTGCTGCAAGGCTATCGCCCCAATGTCGAAGTCGAGGTGGGCCCCTGGAAGGACGCCAACGACAACGTCGGACGCATTGGTGGTTGGCGCGTTTACGCCAAAGAAGCCCGTCAGCCCGATGTCGCCGCGCCCGGCACTGGCGCTTCGGCTCCAGCCAGCCCCGATGCCAAGACGATGCCGGCGGGCCATGCTGGTCACAAGATGAACTGAGGGCATCGCATGACAACAAAGACATTTGAGTACCGGCGACCGGCCGCGTTGCGGCTGCGCACTTTAGGCTTGGCGACCCTGCCGCTGGTTCTCGCCGGTTGCGCCAGCCTGGGCGGCGACGGCGGCTTCAAGCCGGTCCAACAGGCGGCCGAACAGCATCTGGGCAAGACCGTCCAGTTGGTGAAATCCGAGGCCGACCAGGACGTCGTGGGCGACCGAGTCGATGAGTTGCTGGCAAAGCCGCTCAGCGCCGACGCCGCCGTGCAGATCGCGCTGCTGAACAACCGTGGGTTGCAAGCCAGCTTCCAGGAACTCGGCATCGCCGAAGCCGAACTGGTGCAGGCCAGCCGTCTGCCCAATCCGGGATTCTCGATCGCGAAGCTTCGACGCGGTGACGAGCGTGAAATCGAGCGCTCGTTCAGCTTCGACTTGGCGCACCTGATCGCTCTGCCCCTGACCCGGCAGCTTGAGAACCGGCGATTTGCCGCCGTTCAACGCAGCGTCTCCATGGAGATGCTATCTCTGGCTGCCGAGTCTCGCAAAGCGTATTACGCCGCGGTGGCTGCCGAACAGACAGCTCGCTACATGCGTGATGTTCGCGGCACTGCAGACGCGGGCGCCGAACTTGCCAAGCGTTTGGCGCAGGCGGGCAACTGGACCAAGCTGCAGCAGGCGCGCGAACATGGCTTTTTCTCCGAGGCTGTGCTCAATGCCGCGCGAGCCGAAGCAACGCGTGTCTCTACGCGCGAGCGCCTGACCCGGCTGTTGGGTCTGTGGGGCCAGCAAACCCGGTTCACCTTGCCAGATCGGCTGCCCGATTTGCCGCAAGAGCCCCAGGATCGCCCCGACGTGGAGCAACAAGCCATGGCCCAGCGCCTGGACGTTCAAGCGGCCAAGCAGCAGACGGAGGCGATGGCCAAGAGTCTCGGGCTCAGCAAGATCACTCGGTTCGTGAACGTGTTGGATCTCAGCTATCGGCGCAACGGCTCCAACGAGTTGCCACGCCAGACGGGTTACGAAATCAGTTTCGAAATTCCCCTGTTCGACTGGGGGGACGCGCGGATCGCCAAGGCCGAGGCCCTCTATATGCAGAGTGTGCAGCGAGCAGCGCAAGTTGCCGTCGAGGCGCGCTCCGAGGTGCGCGAAGCCTATCTGGGCTATCGATCGTCCTATGACATCGCCAAGCACTATCGCGACGACATCGTGCCCACCGCCAAGCGCATTTCGGACGAAAACGTGCTTCGCTACAACGGCATGTTCATCAGCGTGTTCGAGTTGCTGGCCGATGCTCGCGCGCAGATCAGCGCGGTCAACGCCTCCATCGAAGCCTTGCGCAATTTCTGGGTGGCACAAGCGGATCTGGATATGGCGCTGATTGGCAAGCCCCGCTTGTCCGGCGGCACAGCACCCGCAATAGCAACCGGCGGCGCCGGCCCCGCTCACTGATTCAGGAACAAGAACATGGTTTCTCGACGTAGTTTCTTCCAAGGTGCCGGCGCCCTGACCGCGGCGGTGTCGGCCGCAGCCGTCAGCCGAGTGGCGATGGCCGCGCTGCCCGAACCGGTCATGCAGTCCAAACCGGACACCATGCCTCCGCTGGTCCCCAGCAGTGGCCGGCCCTACAACCCGGTCGTTACTCTGAACGGCTGGACCTTGCCCTGGCGCATGAACCAGGGCGTCAAGGAATTCCACTTGGTGGCCGAGCCGGTGGTGCGTGAACTCGCGCCCGGCATGAATGCGCATCTGTGGGGCTACAACGGCCAGTCACCCGGGCCGACCATCGAAGTGGTGGAAGGTGACCGCGTGCGCATCTTCGTCACCAACAAGCTTCCGGAACACACGAGCATTCACTGGCATGGCCAGCGGCTGCCCAATGGCATGGACGGCGTTGCCGGTTTGAACCAGCCCAGCATCAAACCAGGCAAAACCTATGTCTACGAGTTTGTGGCTCGCCGTCCGGGCACCTTCATGTACCACCCTCATGCGGACGAGATGACGCAGATGGCGATGGGCATGATGGGCCTGTGGATCACGCACCCGAAGGCCAAGCATCCGCTGATCGACGAGGTAGACCGCGACTTCTGCTTCCTGCTCAATGCCTACGACATCGACCCCGGCGCAGCCACGCCCAAGATCATGACGATGCTGGACTTCAACCTGTGGTGCTGGAACAGCCGCATCTTCCCCGGCATCGACACACTGAATGTGCGCAAGGGCGACAAGGTGCGCATTCGCGTTGGCAACCTGACAATGACCAACCACCCGATCCATTTGCACGGTCACGAGTTCATGGTCACCGGCACCGATGGCGGTCCGACCTCCAAGACCAGCCGCTGGCCCGAAGTGACGACCGACGTGGCCGTGGGCCAGATGCGCCAAGTCGACTTCCTGGCCGATGAGGAAGGCGACTGGGCCTTCCACTGCCACAAGAGCCACCACACGATGAACGCGATGGGCCACGATGTGCCGACGATGATCGGCGTTGATCATCGCCAGGTCGCCAAGCAGATCACCAAGCTCGTACCCGACTACATGGTGATGGGCGAGCGCGGCATGGCCGATATGGCCGAGATGGAGATGCCCCTGCCCGACAACACCGTGCCGATGATGACCGGCAAGGGTCCGTTCGGCGGCGTCGAGATGGGCGGCATGTTCTCCATCCTGAAGGTGCGCAAGGACCAGAAACCGGGCGACTACAGCGACCCAGGTTGGTACAAGCACCCGAAGGGTGAAGTCGCCTTCGAATGGACCGGCGCCTTGCCCGAGCCTGCCCGCTTTGCGGCCGAAGGTGGCCAGTCGATGCCGCGCCAGCAAGCCCCGGGCAAGACGACCGAAGTCACCGTCCGCAAGCCCACCGGTCATTCCGGCCACTGAAGTTCCATCAACACCCCCGTCCGCCACTGCGCGACATCAGAAAGGATCCCCAATGAAAACCCTACACACACGCAGCGCACGCGTTGCATTCGTCGCCCTGACAACGGTGTTGCTGTCCTCCATGGCACTGGCAAGCGGCAATCACGCCGGCGGCCATGACGATGAAGCCATCGGCAAGCCGGGCGTAGCCGCGAAGGCCAACCGAACGGTGCAAATCGACATGACCGATGCGATGCGGTTCTCGCCGTCCGGCCTGAATGTCAAGCAAGGCGAAACCGTTCGCTTCGTCGTGAAGAACTCAGGCAAGGTGAAACACGAGATGGTGCTCGGCACCGAGAAGGAACTCAAAGAGCACTACGAGGTCATGAAGAAGAACCCCGAGATGGAGCACGCCGACGCGAACATGGTGACGGTGGCGCCCGGCAAGACTGGCGAGATCATTTGGCAGTTCACCAAGGCCGGCAAGATCGACTTTGCCTGCTTGCAGCCCGGCCACTATGACGCCGGCATGAAGGGCGCCGTCGTGGTGGCCGGCGCAAGCGGTACGGCAACCAAGAAGGCAGATGGCCATGGCGACCACAAGCATTGAGATGCTGAAGGCGCCCATGCATCGCCGCAGCGTTATTGCCGGGGCAGCCAGCTTGCTGCTGACACCCGCCGCCCTGCTCGCCAAGACCCAGCCGCCAACACAACCCGGCCCGCTGGTGCAGGTTTGGAAGGGCCCAAGTTGTGGTTGCTGCAAGGACTGGCTCAAGCATCTGGAGGCCAATGGTTTCCAGACGCGGGTTGAGGACACAGGCAATACCGATGCGCGGCTGAAGCTTGGCGTCGATGTTCGCTACGGCTCATGCCATACCGCTTTGGTCGGAGGCTATGCCGTCGAGGGCCATGTGCCGGCGCGCGAGATTCACCGGCTGCTCAAGGAACGCCCCGCGGCCGTTGGCTTGGCTGTGCCGTCCATGCCCGTGGGATCGCCCGGCATGGACGGGCCCAGCTACTCGGGCCGCAAAGACCCCTATGACGTGCTGTTGCTGGCCAAGGATGGCAGCTCGCGCGTATTTCAAACCTACCGTTAAAGGAAACTGTGATGATGAACCTGATCAAGAACCTGACTCTCGCCAAGTTGGCCGCAACCCTGGCCATGGCAACCGGCCTTGCTGGAACCGCCCTGGCACAGACGGCTCCTGCGGGCAAGACTACAACGCCGGCAGCAGCACCAGCGACTGCCGCCGACATGACCGACGGAGAAATCAAGAAGGTCGACAAGTCCACGAAGAAAATCACCATCAAGCATGGCGAAATCAAAAACCTCGACATGCCAGGTATGACCATGGTGTTCCAGGTCAAGGACCCGGCCATGCTGGACTTGGTCAAGGCGGGAGATAAGGTGAAGTTCAAGGTCGAAAAGACCGATGGCGCCATCGTCGTGACCGAGATGCAAGTCGCGAAATGAGCCCGGCATAGGGCCCTCGGGTCTTGGCCGAGAAGATGGGAGGCGGGAGGCCGTGGCTGCCGTCCCCCGTGATTGCCATTCCGATCATTGGCCTGTGTCAGCGTCCCTGATCACCAACGCACTGCGCCTGCGCAAAGCCTCCTGATATGAAAACTCTTCCTCACACGCCTTTCCTGATCTCGATGCTTCTGGGCGCCGCCAGCGCCCATGCCGAGCTGATCGACATCCAATGGGATACCAACGGCCGCTTCGAAAAAGCGACGACCGTCGAGCCGGGCAAGTTTGCCGAGATCTGCAGCCAGTTGACGAAGGGCCAGACGATTGCCTGGGTCTTCAAGGCCGAGACCCCCATGAACTTCAACATCCACTATCACGAGGGCAAGAAAGTGGAATTCCCGGCCAAGGTCGATGGGGCGCTCGTCGCCGAAGGCAAGCTGGCCGTGCCGGCGGATCAGCACTATTGCTGGATGTGGGCCAACAAGACAGACAAGGCGAGCCAGTTGACGCTGACCGTACAAAAATAGTCGCCGCTTCCTCTGCCATGCTGAGCCGGGCCGAGGTCGCCACAGGCCGGCGCTCTCCAGAGCCTCCGAACTGGGATTGCCTCCGCCATTGTCTTAGAGCGCGTTTACGATCTTTGAGGCAACGACAATAGGCGGGTGAGAAGAAAGCCCTACGCCAGCGATATCAGCCGCGAGAAGTTTGCAGAGATAGAGCCGCTGCTACGCAGCGTGCGTCGATGCACCAAGCCCACGACGGTGGACCTGTACGAAGTGTTCTGTGCCGTGCTGTACGTGCTGAGGACAGGCTGCCAGTGGAGATTCCTGCCCAGTGATTGGCCCAAATGGCAGACGGTATATGCCTACTTTGCCAAATGGAGCGAGCCCGACCAGCACGGTGTGAGCGTGCTGGAGCAGGCACTCAAAAAATCAGGTTGGCGCGGCCCGCGAGAAACTGGGGCGCAAGCCCTGCAGCGCGTTCTTGATCATCGACGCGCAGAGCGTGAAGAACACAGACACGGCAGCGTGCAAGGGCTATGACGCGGGCAAGAAGGTCTCGGGGATCAAGCGGCACATTGCGGTGGATACCCAGGGATTGCCGCATGCGGTGGCAGTTACCACCGCCGAGGTCACGGATCGCAAAGGCGCTTTGCAGACGCTCAAGCGTTGCAAGCCATCTCTGACGCAAGTACAACGCTTGCTGGCCGATGCAGGCTATGTCGGCAAGCCCTTCGCGCAGGGCGTGCGCGAGCTACTGGGTGAGCCTGTGACGGTGCAGATCGCCAAACGCAGCGAACTGCATACCTTCAAGGTCATGCCCAAGCGCTGGATCGTCGAGCGCAGCTTCGCCTGGCTGGACAAGAACAGGCGGCTGTGGAAGAACTGCGAGCGCCTGCTCAACAGCAGCCTGCAGTTCGTCCACTTGGCCTTCTTGGCTCTGATACTCAGGAGATCGTAAACACGCTCTTAGGGGCGGAGTAGTGCTCTTCCGCCTTGCTCGCGTGAATGGTCTGAAAGTACAGTGGATCTACCAACTCTGACGAGGGATGTGCCCACGACCAATCATCAGGGATCAGGCAGGGTGTTCCGCTCAGCGCCGTCCCAGTGGAAGAATTCGAGGCATCAGCCGCGGTGACCATCGTTGAGCAGTCCGTCGAGCCGCGCGCTTTCGTTGCCGACCGCTTTGATCTGCTGGCCGTCCTTGGCAGTCAGAACTTCGCCGGGCTTGAGGGTTACGGCGTGCCCGTAAGCATCCTCCTTGGCCATCTTTCCATCCTTGAAGATGTAGAGGGTGGAGCCGTCCCGGAGTTCTACGGTGGCCTTGACCGCACGATCGAGCGCATCGCGCGCAAAGACAGGCGCGGCAGCGCCGACGAGGGCAGCCGTGAGCGCGATTGCAGTGGCGAGTGATTTCATAATCTTCCCCTTCCATTGAGTCCTGTGGATTGACGTTGTGCTGGTGGGCACAGCTGAACTCTAGGAATGGGGCGTCGTCACCAAGCCATCGGCAGTATTACAAATTTGTCATGTATGCCGTAACGCTCAAAGCGTTGTGAAGATTTCGATCAGCGGCTGCCGCACTGAGTCAAAGCGACCAATGACCAAGCGGAGGGCGCGCCTTCCCCAAAAGACAGCTAGCGACGCCGATGCCAGCAGCGCGGACCGCCCGCGGATGCTCATTTCTTCGCATCCATGCAGGCGCTCATCTGCGCCGCATAGCGATCCCTGCGCAACTGATTCTGATAGGGCGTCGTCTGCGCCCGTGGGCCGTGATCCAAGCCCATCACCGGCGCCTGCTGAGGGCACTTGGGTGAACTGGCCGCAGTGGGTGGCAAGTTGGCATAGAAGTCGCGTTGGGGCTGAGTCTGCGCCTGGGTTGCCAGCTGGCCCTTGTGATCGCGGTCCAGAGCCATGAGGTCTGGACCAGCGCACGCGGACAGGAGGACGCCCAGGGTCAGGCCGCCGGCAAGTTTGATCAGGAACCTTGTCATGATGTTCTCCTCGGTACCGAGAATCCTCCAGGCGACTTGGTCCGCCGAGAGTGCCCTTGGGCCTCCGGTGCTATGCAAGGCACACCGCTCACGCTCAATACCTGAGGCAACGTCTCGCGCCTCTGGGTTCAGCGGGAGGCCCTGAGAAGTAGACTGCAAGGCAGACGCTGACCCCATGCGAGCAGGTTCATTACAGATTTGAAAGATTTGTCCCGGCCGGATCATCGGACGCGGGGACGGCCTTTCAAAACCGTAATCCATCCGCCAGCCATTCGAAGGCTGTGGCGGTCGAGACTCCTACAACGCTGTTGCAGGTGGGCTGCCAGCCCATGTTCAAGGGCTCTGGATGAAGGTACGGAACCGGTGTTGCAACTGATAGTGCTGATACTTTTTCTGCAAGCTGCGCCATCGAAGGCTGCGGATATGGCATCGGCGCCAAGTGGACGGGTCGCCGCGATGGGGCAAGTGGTCGGCGATGCTGAAGGGATTGTGATCAGCGTCGACGTTGAGCGGGGGCGGGTGACCTTGAAGCACGGCGCCATCCAGGCGCTCGGCATGCCCGCAATGACGATGGTGTTTCGAGCGGCCGATTCAGCGATGCTGGCCAATGTCAAGCCGGGCGACGCCATCAGGTTCAAGGTCGTTCGAGCCGAAAATCACTTCACCGTGACCCAGTTGGCTCCCCGCTGAGCGCTGCCCGTCAGCCCGGTGAGGCCTCGCCTCGGTCCCGGTTGGCAGCCCGCGCCACTGGAAAATGCAGCGTGAAGCGCGTTTCCCCGGCCGGCGTGCAACTCGCCTCCACGCGCCCGCCATGCAGCTTCATGATCGTCGCTACGATCGCCAGGCCGAGTCCGGAGCCACCGAGATCACGGGCTCGCGAACCGTCGACACGGTAGAACCGGTCGAACAGTCGCGTGAGGTGTTCCGGCGCGATCGGCGCGCCCTGATTCACCACATCCAGACAAACTGCCTGCCCGCGATCCTCGATGACCACCATCACCTCGGTCCCCGGCCTGCAATGGCGGAGCGCGTTGGACAGCAGGTTCGTGATCGCACGCTCGACCTGTCCCGGGTCGGCAAGAATCGTCCCGGTGCCGCGCACGACGACAGCGACATCGCGCTCCTCCGCTAGCGGCTCCAGGTAGTCGACCACCTTCGCGGCCGCGTCGTGCAGAGCCAGCGGACTCGCCTGCACGGAACTCTCGGCATGCTCCGCCTGCGCCAGGAACAGCATGTCGCTGACGAGTCGGGACATGCGCTGCAGCTCATCGACGTTGCCTTCGAGCACGTCGAGCAGTTGCTCCCTGGTGCGTGGCTGGGACAGCGCCACCTGCGTCCGCCCCAACAAGGTGGCCAGCGGGGTGCGCATTTCGTGCGCCAGGTCGCTCGAAAACTGTCCCAGGCGCGTCACCCCATCGTCGAGCCGGTCCAACATCGCGTTGAAGGCCGCGCCCACGGCGCGGAGTTCCTCGGGCATCTGCCCCAGATCGAGCCGCGTCGACAAAGATTGGGTCGAGATGGCCGCAGCGGTCGTGCGCAGCCGCTTCAAGGGTCGAAGCCCCAGGCTGACGATGAGGGTTGCGCTGCCCAGCACCAGGGCCAGAGCGAAAGGCGCGACGGTTGCGGAGGTCACGAGCAGGCTGCGCAGCAGGCGCTGGTCCTCGCTTCGATCCACCGTGACGACGATCTCCAGCGGACGGGCGTCGCGGGTTTCGGCGGCCGCGGCAATGGACAACATTCGCCTGCCGTCCTCCGGGACGCGCCACTCGAGAAAGGCATCCGTGTCGAACACGTCGCTCTTCAAGCGCTCCAGCGAGGCCATCGCGTCGCGGCTGAACGCGACATAAGCCTGGGTCGAGTTGGGTTCACCCACCGCCAGGTGGAGTTCGGCGTGGCCGGTGACGAGTTCCACCAGCCGAAAAGCGTTGGCGCGCACCGCAGTGGCGTCCTGCATGTCGGCGAGCAGCAGACGTGCCTGATCGGCTTTGTCGCGCAGCACGACGCGGCGCTGGGTGTCGAGTTCGTGCTCGAGCACGCCGTAGGTGAACAACAACACGCCGGCCGCCAGCAGCAGCCCGAGCACGGTGACCGCCAGGCCCAGCCGCAACGCCAGGCTGTGCGATGTCATGCCCGCCGCTCCAGCACATAGCCCACGCCGCGCACGGTGTGGATCAGCTTTTCCTCGAACGGATCGTCTACTTTGGCCCGCAGGCGCCGGATAGCGACCTCGACCACATTGGTGTCGGAATCGAAATTGATGTCCCAGACCATGGACGCGATCTGCGTGCGCGACAGCACCTGGCCGGTCTTGCGCACCAGCAGCACCAGCAGGGCGAACTCCTTGGCCGACAGGTCGATGCGCTGGCCGGCGCGCAAGGCGCGGTGTTTCACCGGATCGATCTCCAGGTCGCCGATCCGCAGGTCCTCGACCTCGGGTGATCGGTTTCCGCGCTTGAGCAAGGCCCGCACCCGGGCCAGCAGCTCCGGGAACTCGAAAGGCTTGACCAGGTAGTCGTCGGCCCCCAGCTCGAAGCCTTTCACCTTGTCGTCGGTGCGGCCGCGCGCGGTGAGCATGAGCACCGGGGTTTGCTTGGAGGTGCGCAGGGCGGACAGCACCGCGAAGCCGTCCACCCCCGGCAGCATCACGTCCAGGATGACGAGGTCGTGGTCGCCGGTGGCGGCCGCGTGCAGCCCGTCGGGGCCGGTGTGGGCCAGCTCGACCGTATAGCCGTGTTCGCTCAGGCCCTGTGAGAGGTAGGCCGCGGCGCGTGTCTCGTCTTCGACGATCAGGAGTTTCATGCTGATGAGGGCCTCGATGCGGGGCTTGAATACTTACGAAACCGTAATGAAGTGGTCAGCACCACCGCTGGCCCCGAAATCAAGAATAAACCCATCACGCCACCCCATGAGCCGAATCCGGCATTCCGCCAGGTCCTGCGTATCCACTTCAGAAGGAATCGTCATGAACAAGAAAATTGCCCTGTTGTCCAGCATTGTCCTGGCTATAACGGCGCTTGTTTCCGCGCCGGCAAGCGCGCAGGCCAACGCGCAGGCCGAGGCTTCGGACGCGACCAGCACCAGCTACTACTGGCTGCACCCCAAGCTCGGCTACGTCAAGGTCGATCGCGCGACGAACACGATGCTGCGCCCGGTTCAGGCCAGCCATGAGTCTATCGACGCGAACGCGCCAGCGGCGCCGCGCAAGTATTGGCTCGACCCGAAGGGGAATATGCGTGTCCTGAATCCAGTGAATCCGGTCAAGCCAACGACCGGCAATGACGGCCCGACCGAAACGCGCCGCTGATGCCCGAAAACCTGCTGAATCCGACAACGTGCGATTTCGCTTCGATATACTGGAAAGAATGGCCTCCCCCAATTTCTCAGGCAAGCGTTTGACCGGCGCACCTAGCGTCAGTGGCTTGCCATGGGAGATTCCGGTCGCCACGACCGCAGCAGCGGGTCGGGTTCGCTGTCAGCCGGTTCCGGCGAGGCGGTCATGACGCGGGGTCTGCTGCGCTGGCTGGCGCGGATCATGATCGGCACGCTGCTGCTGTCGCAGCTGGCCGTGACCGCTCATGCCTGCTCGAAGACGTTGCCATCCGCTGCCGCGGTGGGGATGTCGGCGAAAGCCGAAACGCCGATGCTGGCAACCGAAGCGCCCCCTGAAGCGCAATCTGATCTGGCATCCTCGGACTGTGCCGACATGGCCATGCCCACCGAAGCGGCGCCGAGCAAGGTCTGCTTCGAGCATTGCCACTATGGCCAGCAAAGCGATCACGCGCCAACGATCACCGTGCCGGTGGTGCTGATGACGGCGCTCTACGCCATCCCGTCGGCGCCTGAGGTGGCTTCGCCAACTTGCATGGCGGCCGAAGCGCTGGATGCCTTGGTTGCGGCCTCCCCGCCGCACACCGTGCTGCATTGCGTCTACCGAATCTGATCTTCCAAACGACGTTGCACTGACGACCGCCCAGGTCGTCTCGGTGCATAGCTTGCGCTGGCCTTCCGCCTGCGAGCTTGGTTCGCATCGGTAACGCGAGCCTGATACCTGCCCCGGTACGTTGTCTGGAGAATCCATGTTCACTGTTTCATCTCGGCCATCGCCGCGTCGCTGGGCGGCTGTCCTGACCCTGTGCGCGGCCGCCATCGGCATGAATACCCATGCCCAGCCCCTGCTGACCCTTGACGAGGCGTTGCGCCTTGCCCAGCAGAGGTCAAGGCAGTTACCGGCAGAAGACTTGGCGGCCACGGCGGCGCGCGAAATGGCCGTTGCCGCAGGTCAGTTGCCCGATCCGACGCTGAAGGCCGGCATCAACAACCTGCCGATCAATGGGGCCGACCGTTTCAGCCTGACGCGCGACTTCATGACCATGCGCTCGATTGGCGTGATGCAAGAGCTCACGCGCGACGACAAGCGCAAGGCCCGATCGGCTCGTTTCACCCGTGAGGCAGAAACGGCCGAAGCCAGCCGGACGCTGGCGCTGGCCAATCTGCGCCGCGATACCGCCCTGGCCTGGTTCGACCGCCACTACCAGGAGCGTATGCGTGAGCTGCTGCACGCGCAGCGCGCCGAGACCACACTGCAGATCGAGGCGGCCGAGGCCGCCTATCGCGGAGGGCGAGGCTCGCAGGCCGACGTGTTCGCCGCGCGTTCGGCCGTGGCGCAGGTCGATGATCGCCTCCGCCTGGCCGAGCGCCAGATCGCCACCGCGAAGACCCGGCTCGCGCGCTGGGTCGGGGACGCTGCCGAGCAAGCGCTTGGGCTGCCGCCCGATCTGGCCTCGATGCGCCTGGATGCCGCCAGCCTGGCGACCCAACTCGACCACCACCCCCAGATCGCGCTCATGGCCAGGCAGGAAGCCATGGTGCTTGCGGACGCCGACATCGCACGGAGCAACAAGCGCTCGGACTGGAGCGTCGAGCTGATGCTCAGCCAGCGCGGTTCGGCCTATTCAAACATGGTGTCGGTGAACGTTTCGATCCCGCTGCAATGGGACCAGAAGAACCGCCAGGATCGCGAGTTGACGGCCAAGCTGGCGACCGCCGAGCAGATGCGCGCCCAGCGCGAGGAAGTCACGCGCGAGCACCTTGCCGAAACCCGCAGTTGGCTGCAGCAGTGGCAGAGCAACCGGGATCGCATGGCGCAGTACGACAGCGCGCTGATCCCGCTCGCTTCCGACCGCACCCGTGCAGCGATCGCCGCCTATCGGGGCGGAGGCGCTCCGCTCACCTCCGTTCTGGAAGCGCGGCGCATGGAGATCGATACCCGCATGGAGCGCCTGCGCCTGGAGATGGAGACCGCGGGACTGTGGGCACAGCTTGAATATCTGATTCCGACCGAACACCAGGCGTCCGCGTCGGGCCGCCCGACTGCCGCCAAGGAGCAACAACGATGAAACTCAAACCCCTCCTGGCCGGGCTGGTCGCCGCGGCGGTACTCGGCGCCGCTGGCTACGGCCTCTACACCATGGGCATGCATCGTGGCGTGGGCATGGCCTCGGGGACCGCGCCCGAGCAAGGCGGCGCTGCGTCGGTGGCCGCGCCCGGCGGAACTCCCTCCAATGAGTCAGGCGAAGACGCCACGCGCCGGCACATCGCAGCGGGCCTGAAGGCCGGGGACACCGACCCGGCCACAGGCAGGAAGATCCTCTACTACCACGACCCCATGGTGCCGGCGAACAAGTTCGACAAGCCGGCCAAGTCCCCGTTCATGGACATGATGATGTCGCCGGTCTACGCCGATGGCGACAACGACGGCAGTAAGGTCACGGTCAGCCCTCGCATTCAGCAGAACCTGGGCATCCGCACCGCGCCGGTGGTCGAGGGAACGCTGGCACCGCAGGTGGCGGCGGTGGGCAGCATCGCCTTCAACGAACGCGACCAAGTCATCGTGCAGGCGCGCGCAACCGGCTATGTCGAACGCCTTCACGTGCGCGCCACGCTGGACCGTGTCGCCAAGGGGCAGGCGCTGGCCGAGATGTACGTGCCGGACTGGATTGCGGCGCAGGAGGAGTTTCTGTCGGTGCGGCGGATGCAGGGCACCGAGCTCGCCGGGCTCATCGATGGCGCCCGCCAGCGCATGCGCCAGGTCGGCATGAGCGAAGCCCAGATAACGCTCGTGGAAAGCACCGGCCGCACGCAGCCGCGCATCACCCTGCTTGCGCCGATCGGCGGGGTCATCACGGAACTGACGGCGCGTGAGGGCATGACGATGATGTCCGGCGCAACGCTGTTCCGCATCAATGGCCTCGCCACCGTCTGGGCCAATGCCGAGGTGCCGGAAAGCCAATCCGCGCTGCTGCGGGTCGGCGCCAAGGTCCAGGCACGCAGCCCCGCCGCACCGGGAGCCCTCTTCGACGGCAAGGTCCAAGCGATCCTGCCCGAGGTCAATGCGACCACGCGGACACTGAAGGCTCGGCTCGAAATCGCGAACCCGCAAGGCATGCTGGCGCCGGGCATGTTCGTGCAGATGCAATTCATGGACATGCGCGCCGGCAAGGCGCTGCTGATCCCGACGGAGGCGGTGATCCAGACCGGCAAGCGCACGGTCGTGATGCTGGCCGAGGGGGATGGCACGAGCGGGCGCTTCCGCCCGGTCGAGGTCGAAATCGGCATCGAGACGGGTGGCCAGACCGAGGTCAAGCGCGGCCTCCAGGCCGGCCAGCGCGTGGTGGTGTCCTCGCAGTTCCTGATCGATTCGGAGGCCAGCCTGAAGGGCGTCGAAGCACGCCTGAATGTGGAGCCCAAACCGGACACGGCCAACACAGCCCAGCGGCATACCGGCGAAGCCAAGATCGAAGCGGTCGGGCGCGACGGGGTCACGCTGTCGCACGGCCCGATCGCATCCCTCAAGTGGGGCGCGATGACCATGGACTTCAAGCTGCCCAAGAACAGCCCTTCCGGTCTGCCGCGCGGCATCGACGTCGGTGACCGGGTGGACTTCGAGTTCTACATGGATGCCGAAAACCAGCCGCAGCTCACCCGCATGACACTGCAGAACCCGGTGCCCAAGGCCTCGGCCCCCGTCGCTTCCGGGAGCAAGCCATGATTGCCAAGCTGATCCGCTGGTCGATCGTCAATCGCTTCCTGGTGTTGCTGGCCACGCTGATGATCAGCGCCTGGGGCGTCTACGCCCTGCTGCGCACGCCGCTGGATGCGCTGCCCGACCTGTCGGACGTGCAGGTCATCATCCGCACCACCTATCCGGGCCAGGCACCGCGCATCGTCGAGAATCAGATCACCTACCCGCTGACGACGACGATGCTGTCGGTGCCGGGGGCGAAGACGGTGCGCGGCTACTCGTTCTTCGGCGACAGCTTCGTCTACGTGCTGTTCGAGGACGGGACCGACCTGTACTGGGCGCGCTCGCGGGTGCTGGAATACCTGAACCAGGTGCAGGCGCGGCTGCCGCCCGGCGCGACGGCTTCGCTGGGACCGGACGCCACCGGCGTGGGCTGGATTTATCAGTATGCGCTGATCGATCGCAGCGGCAAGATGGATGCGGGCCAGCTGCGTGCGCTGCAGGACTGGTTCCTCAAGTACGAGCTGAAGACCGTGGCCAACGTCGCCGAGGTGGCCACCGTGGGCGGCATGGTGCGCCAGTACCAAGTCTTGCTCGACCCGGACAGGCTCGCGGCCTACGCGATACCGCACACCAAGGTCGTCGAGGCGATCCGCAGGTCCAATCAGGAGAGCGGTGGCTCGGTGCTCGAGCTCGGCGAGGCCGAATACATGGTGCGCGCCTCCGGCTATCTCCAGTCGCTCGACGATTTCCGCAAAATCCCTCTGGTGAGCACCGACGCTGGCGTGTCGGTGCGGCTGGGCGACGTGGCACGCATCCAGGTCGGCCCCGAGATGCGTCGTGGCATCGGTGAGCTCGATGGCGAGGGCGAAGCCGCCGGCGGCGTGATCGTGATGCGCTCGGGCAAGAACGCGCTGGAAACGATCGCCGCCGTGAAGGCCAAGCTGCAGCAACTGCAAGGCAGCCTGCCCAAGGGGGTCGAGATCGTGCCGACCTACGACCGCTCGGGCCTGATCGAGCGCGCGGTGGAGAACCTCGGCTTCAAGCTGCTCGAAGAATTCATCGTCGTCGCGGTGGTGTGCTTTGTCTTCCTGTTCCACCTGCGCTCGGCCTTCGTCGCCATCGTCTCGCTGCCGCTGGGCATCCTGATGGCCTTCATCGTGATGCACTATCAGGGTGTCAACGCCAACATCATGTCGCTGGGCGGCATTGCGATCGCGATCGGTGCGATGGTGGACGCAGCGGTCGTGATGATCGAAAACGCCCACAAGCATCTCGAACATTGGAGCCACGATCATCCGGACCAAAAACTCGAAGGCGAAGAGCGCTGGAGAGTGATCGGCGATTCGGCGGCCGAGGTCGGGCCGGCGCTATTCTTCTCGCTGCTGATCATCACGCTGTCCTTCATCCCGGTCTTCACGCTGGAGGCGCAGGAGGGCCGTTTGTTCTCCCCGCTGGCCTTCACCAAGACCTATGCGATGGCGGCGGCCGCTGGACTGTCAGCCACGCTGATCCCGGTGCTGATGGGCTACCTGATCCGGGGGCGCATCCCGGACGAGAAAACCAACCCGCTGAATCGCTTCCTGATCGCGGTCTACCGCCCGCTGCTGAACGCCGTGCTGCGGGCGCCCAAGCTCACGCTGGCCGCTGCCGCGCTCGTCTTGCTGGCAAGCCTCTGGCCGCTGCAGCACATCGGCGGCGAATTCATGCCGCGGCTCGACGAGGGCGACCTGCTGTACATGCCGTCGGCGCTGCCGGGGCTGAGTGCGGGCAAGGCCGCCGAGCTGCTGCAGCAGACGGACCGCCTGATCAAGACCGTGCCCGAGGTCGCCAGCGTCTACGGCAAGGCCGGTCGGGCCGAGACGGCCACCGACCCGGCGCCACTGGAAATGTTCGAGACCACGATCCAATTCAAGCCCAAGAGCCAGTGGCGAGCCGGCATGACGCAGGACAAGCTGGTCGATGAGCTTGACCGCATCGTCAAGGTGCCTGGCCTGGCCAACATCTGGGTGCCGCCGATCCGCAACCGCATCGACATGCTGGCCACCGGCATCAAGAGCCCGGTGGGCGTCAAGGTCGCGGGAACCGACTTGAGTGTGATCGACCGCGTGGCTGGCGAGATCGAGAAAGCGTTGAAGGACGTGCCCGGCGTCAGCAGCGCACTCGCCGAACGCCTCACCGGCGGGCGCTACGTGGACGTGACCATCAACCGCGATGCCGCCGCGCGCTTCGGCATGAACATCGCCGACGTGCAGTCCGTCATCAGCTCGGCGGTGGGCGGCGACAACGTCGGCGAGACGGTCGAGGGTCTGCAGCGCTTCCCGATCAATGTCCGCTACCCCAGGGAGACACGCGACTCGCTCGATAAGCTGCGCAAGCTGCCCATCGTCAGCGAGCGCGGTGCGCGGCTCGTGCTGTCCGACGTGGCCGACATCCGCATCACCGACGGTCCGCCGATGCTGCGCAGCGAGAACGCGCGCCTGTCGGGCTGGGTGTATGTGGACATTCGCGGCCGCGACCTGAGGTCTGCGGTGCAGGATATGCAGCGCGTCGTCGGCGAGAAGGTGCAGCTGCCGCCGGGCTACTCGATCTCATGGTCGGGGCAGTTCGAATTCCTGGAGCGCGCGACCGCAAAGCTGAAGGTGGTGGTGCCATTCACGCTGCTGATCATCTTCGTGCTGCTGTACCTGACCTTCAAGCGCTTCGACGAGGCGTTGCTGATCATGGCGACCTTGCCCTTCGCGTTGGTGGGAGGCATCTGGCTGCTCTACCTGCTGAGCTACAACCTGTCGGTCGCCGGGGCGGTGGGGTTCATTGCACTGGCGGGCGTGTCGGCCGAGTTCGGCGTGATCATGCTGCTGTATCTGAAGCAGGCCTGGGACGCGCGCCTCGCGCAAGGCAAGACAAGCAACGCCGATCTGCTCGACGCCATCCGCGAAGGCGCCGTGCTGCGGGTTCGCCCCAAGGCGATGACGGTGGCGGTGATCCTGGCCGGCCTGTTCCCGATCATGTGGGGCACCGGCACCGGTTCGGAGGTGATGCAGCGCATCGCCGCGCCGATGGTCGGCGGCATGATCACGGCGCCGCTGCTGTCCATGTTCGTGATTCCGGCGGCTTACTTGCTGATGCGCCGCGCGCGCGAGCGGCAGGCCCCAGGGCCTGCGTTCTGGAGGAGGCGTCGTGCGCCGGTCTGAGCAACATTGGCGGCTGCTCGCGTGCATTGGCGCCTGGCTGTGTCTGACGCTCGCGGCGGGCGGAGTCCGGGCGATGGTCCCGCCGCTGCCGGATGGGCAGGCCACGAGGTTGGTGTCGCCGATACCCGCAACATCGACTCCGCTCCAGCAGATCCTGGACTCCATGCCCTGCGCCCGTTGCTACGTCGCCCCCCTACCCATCGACCAGGGGCCATACGAGGAGCCTGGGCGGCAGGGCAATCCCGTCCTCTGCGTACACGATGCAGTGCCGCCGTCATCCCTCGGTTCCGCGGCCCTCGCAGCCGGTCCTCCACGCCCGTGCGCGTGTATCGCCTTCTGTCGGTGGCTGGATTGATCAATCGAAGCAGCGCCCCACGCGCGTTCGAGTCCCGCGAGATCAACCCACACCATTGGAGTCCGTCATGAAGAAGCTGCACATCACCGTGGTCGGCAGCATTGCATTGGGGGCCTTGCTGCCGGTGTTCGCCGGCCCCGACTGGCAGGCCATCGAGTCGGCGCGTAAGAACCACCGCGCCCAGGTTGCACGAATGGAAAAACTCAGCCCCGAGGAGAAATGCGCCGCCAAGCGGCTCGCGCTGCCGCTTGATCATGGGCCACGCGCGCAATCGACGCCCGACCTGAACGAGAAGCGCAGGGAGAGTTTCGAGGCCGAACTGAAGGCCTGCAAGGAAGCCGCCGCCAAGGAGGCCGTGCAATGAAGCCGCATCGCCGAAATTTCAGCGTGGTGATGCTCGTCGCCCTGGTCGGCCGCCCCTTGCTGGCCAGGGCGGCGCCGCCGCTGGTCGAGGTCTGGAAATCGCCCACCTGCGGCTGCTGCAAGGACTGGGTCAAGCATCTGGAGGCCAATGGCTTCACGGTCAGGACGCATGACACCGGCAACACCGATGCCCGCGCCCGGCTTGGCATGCCGATCAGGTATGGCTCATGTCATACGGCGCAGGTGGCCGGCTACGCGCTCGAGGGCCATGTGCCTGCCCGCGAGGTGTTGCGCCTGCTGAAACAAGCTCCCGAAGCCGTCGGGCTGGCCGTTCCCGCGATGCCCAGAGGCTCGCCCGGCATGGATGGACCCGCCTACCGCGGGCATCGCGACCCTTTCGACGTCTTGCTGGTGAAGCGCGACGGCAGCGCCAGCCCTTACCAGTCTTACCGCTAGAGCGCCGGTTGCGCTCAACTCAAGCTCACCAAAGGAAATCGACATGAAGAACTCTGCACGCACCTCCCTGCTTCTGGCCCTGTTGCTCTCCACCGGGTCGGCCATGGCTCAGGCCAAGATGGACGAGATGAAGGGCATGGACGTGGCCAAGAAACCGTCCGCCGGTGTGTCAGCGAAGCACATGGCCACGGGCTTGGTCAAGAAGGTAGATGCGAAGACGGGTGTGGTGACCCTTGCACATGAACCGGTCAAGACGCTGAACTGGCCCGCGATGACAATGGGCTTCAAGGTCAAGGACAAGATGCTGATGGACAAACTCGGCGAGGGCAAGAAGGTCGCTTTCGAGTTCATGCAGGACGGCAACGACTACGTCATCACCGGCGTGAAGTGAGCTGTATCGAGTCCCGCAGTGATTCAGAACTCCTTGAACCATTCGCGAGCGGTCGCTGACGGTCCGGTTAGCGATGCAGGCTTCATTGCCACCGAAGTCGGCGTCGATCAACCGTGCGCTGCGCGCCAAACTCGGTCACCCGCCTGCTGGTGTCAGGCTCGCACCCGTCGCGATCCAAGCCAGAAGCCTGGTGAAGATTGACGGCCGTCCGCCGACAACGCTTGGTTTCTTTCAAAACCGTAATCCGCTGGACAGGTCGGCGTCGGGGCTCGATTTCTAAAGTGCAAACCATGACGCATCGGTTGCGTCTTGCCGCAAGGCTCTCGCCTGACGGCTTGGTTCAACGCACAAGGAGTTCATCATGTCTCGCATCTCTTCACTCGCCACCGCCACGCTACTGGTCACCGCGTTTGCAACGCCCGCCTTTGCCAACAGCGGCTTCACCGCCTCCAATACGGACAGCGGCGGGTCCTATCACGCCATGCCCGGCGGCAAGACCCGCGAGGAGGTCAAGGCCGAACTGGCTGCAGCCATCAAGGATGGATCCATGGCCAAGATGAGGCGCAACCAGTCGTACGTGCCGGGATATGAAACGATCACGCATCCGGTCATGAGCGCTCAAGTCTCGGCCAAGGAAACGCAGCTGGCAGGTAAGGACGCCATCACCTTTGAAGCGCCAGCGGCAGGCGGCAAGACGCGCGCAGAGGTGTTGCAGGAGTTGGAGCAGGCGCGCAAGGACGGTTCGCTGCGTCGCATGAATACCAACCGTGGTTATTGACGATGGGTGCTCGCTGACACCGCCCACTGTTTGCCGCAGGTCAAACGTCGAGTGCTGAGATCTGCGGCGGAATTCGTCGAGCAGGCACGGCTTGAGCGTCACTGCGCGAGCGGCGCTGCGACCGAGAGAACAGGACGCAGCCGCCATTCAGTCCGGCAGCGATCCGGATTCGAACGCCAGCTATGCTGTCCCCAACTTGGCAACAGGCTGCCACGCCAAGGCCGTCAAGGCGATCACGCACAAGCATGCGCCGGCGTAAAAGGTCATTGGCGCTCCCAGCACGTCCCACAGCAGACCGGCGGCAACACTGGCCAAGAACATGGTCATGCCACTCACCAAATTGAAGACCCCGTAGGCCGTGCCGCGGAGATCGGCCGGTGCAACTTCCGCAACCATGGTTGCGAGCAATCCCTGGGTGATGCCCATGTGCACGCCCCATAGGGCGACACCGGCCAGGACAACGATCCAATGATCGTCGGCCGCAAGCACCAGGTCGGCAGCGATCAACACGGCGAGCCCTAATGCCAGGAGCTTGCGGTGGCTCATGCGGTCCGAGAGCTTGCCGAATGGGTAGGCCGATGCCGCGTAGATCAGGTTCATCGCCACCATCACAAGCGGCACCAGGGCAATGGGGATGCCGCCTTGCTGGGCGCGCAGAACCAGAAAGGCCTCGCTGAATCGAGCCAAGGTGAACACGGCACCGACACCCACTACCCACCAGTAGGGCGCCGTGAGTCGGCCAAGATTGGCCCGGTGAATCGGATTCGAACGCTTGCCGGTTGGAGCGTGGGCGGGCTCCTGCAAGCCGAGCCCGAGCAGCACAACGGCTGCCAGACCAGGGACAACGGCCACCCAGAACACGGCGCGAAAATCATTGGCCCACAGCAGCATCAGCCCGACAGCAAGCAAGGGGCCGAGAAAGGCACCCACCGTGTCGAGCGACTGGCGCAGACCGAAGGCGGCGCCACGGATGTGGGGTGGAGCGAGATCAGCCACCAGGGCGTCGCGCGGCGTCCCCCGAACGCCTTTGCCGACCCGGTCCAGCAGCCGTGCCGTCAGTACGATGCCGACGGTTGGCGCCATCGCGAACAGTGGCTTGGTCAACGCGCCAAGCGCATAGCCGAACAGTGCGAGGCTTTTACGTCGGCCAAGGTAGTCGCTCAGTGCGCCGGAGAAGACCTTGACGATCAGCGCGGTGGCTTCCGCCAGCCCTTCGATCAGGCCCACTGCAAACGCGCTGGCGCCAAGGGTCGTGACCATGAACAACGGCAAGAGGCTGTGGATCATCTCGGAAGAGATGTCCATCAGCATGCTGACGAAGCCAAGTACCCAGATGCCTTTGGGGATCTGCTTCAGGGCGCTCTCGCTCATTGTCGGCATCGTCAATTCAACTCGGGGCAGCGGGCAGTTTCGGAAGGGATGTGAGCTCACTGTACAAGCCGGTGGGGCTGAGCGCGGAGATCACGGAGTTCCTGCCAGCCAGGGCCGATGCACGGCTGCAACTCCTGCTGGAGCCAGGCTGAGATGGGCGTGACGATCGCTGGCCCCGATGGTCAGCCTCGCTGAGCCCGGTGGTCCTGCGGACCACCCCGAGGCTCACTGGGTGACCCGTTTGAAGTGGTTGCGGCTGTACACCTGAAACGGCTTGCCCGGCGGTGCAAGCTCAAACGTCTCGACAAACTCGTCGTCGGACAGGAACTCGTAGATTTCGCGGGCCTTCCAGGCGTTGCTGAAGTTCTCGAAGCCTTCGCTGTCGAACACCAGCGAGCCCTCGCGCCCTTCCACGGCGGCTGCCTGTCGATAGGTATTCACGAACCCCTCGATGTGAAATTGCCTCAGCACGATCAGCTTGCGCGCCTTGTCGTAGCTGAACATGCCCATGTGCTCGTGCACCTCGCCGGCCTTGTTCTTCTCCTGGGCCGAGTAGCGGGACGTGTTCAGCTCCTGGATGAAGCGCCCGTTCATGACGAACGCGTACTTGCGGGTGACCGTTCCTTCGCCAGCCTGCCCGGTGGCCGTGCCCACCCACTCGCCAACGAAGCGTTTCAGTGGGCTCCATGGATCGGGCTGCGGCTCGGCTGCCCAGGCCGGCCCAGCCAACGCCGCAACGCTCATCGCAAGTGCTGCCAATGCCCTGGATAGTCTTGACATGTTCTGCCTTTCGATCAGAAAGCCATTCTGCTGTAGATGGAGATTCTGGCCGTCATTTGCAAATCATTCTAATGATCGTTAGATTGATAGTATGCGAGAAATCAAGAACCATCTGTACGAGCAGGTCGCCCGCATCGGGAAGGCCGTCGCCAGCCCCAAGCGGCTGGAGTTGATCGAGCTGCTTTGCCAATGCGAGAAGACGGTGGAGATGCTGGCGGCCCAGGCCGAAATCAGCGTCAAGCTGGCCAGCGCCCATCTGAAGGAATTGCGCCAGGCACGGCTGGTCGACACCAGCAGGGACGGCAAGTATGTGGTGTATCGGCTGGCCAGCCCGAGCGTGGCGGACCTCTGGGTGAATCTGCGCACGCAAGCGCAGGAGCGCCTGGTGGAACTGCAACTGGCCCTGAACGGCATCGTCGAACACCAGGACGCGCTGCAAGGCATGGATCAGGCGACCTTGTTGAAGAAGGCGACGTCCGGCGAGGTGCTGATTCTGGATGTGCGCCCGCAGGAGGAATACGACGCTGCTCATCTGCCGCATGCGCGCTCAATGCCAGTCAGCGAGCTGAAGAAGCGCCTGGCGGAGTTGCCCAAGGATGTGCCCATCGTCGCCTACTGCCGTGGTCCGTTCTGCCTGATGGCGCGGGATGCTGTGGCCCTGCTGCGCAAGAAGGGCCACCGAGCCCTGCATCTGAGCGATGGCGTGGCCGAATGGCGAGCGCGCGGCTTGCCTGTTGAGACCAATACCTGAGACCGGAGATCGCCATGTTCTTCAGGCAACGCCAAGCACCACATGCCACGCTCTCCTACCTCTTCGGCTGCATCGGCGAACGCAAGGCCGTTGCCGTCGATGTGGTCGCCGGCGATGAGGACTGGTTTATCGAGGAAACCGAGCGCACAGGCGTCAAGCTTGCTTATGTGGTCGACACCCATGTCCACGCGGACCACTATTCAGGTGGGCCAGAACTGGCTCGGAGGGTTGGTGCACCCTATGCCTTGCACGAGAGCAACCAGGGCCGCACCGGCTTCGAATTTATGGCGCTGCGCGATGGCCAGCGGCTGACCGCCGGCAACGTCGTGGTCGACGTGCTTCACACCCCTGGGCACACGCCGGACAGCATCTGCCTGCTGGTGCGTGATTTGCGGCGCGGTGACGAGCCCTGGTTCGTCATCACCGGCGACACCTTGTTTGTCGGCGCGGTTGGCCGCCCTGACCTGGCCGGCCGTGAGCAAGAGATGGCCGGGCTGTTGCACGACAGCCTGCATCAGAAGCTGCTGACGCTCGCCCCTGAGCTGGAAATCTATCCCGGCCACCAGGCGGGCAGTGCCTGCGGGGCGGGCCTGTCCGGCAAGCCGGCGTCCACGTTGGCCTTCGAGAAGCGCTTCAACCCGATGCTGTCGATGGCGCGCGCGGACTTCGTCGCGGCCGTGACCGCTGCGATTCCGCCCCCGCCGGCAGACATGGCCGACATCGTTGCGACCAATCTCCGCGGCGGGGTCACATCTGCCGAGCCAAGTTGATGCAGGACTTACGCTACGGCGTTCGCGCCAACCTCGGTCAGGTTGCTCAGCAACTGCTGCAGGTGCTGCTGGTGGGCATGACCATAGGGATGATGCGCAACGTCGTGCCCGCTTTGGCCGAAACCGAGTTTGGGGTTCCGCGCGGCTCCTTCATGCTGCTGGTGGCTTTCGTCGTGGCCTTCGGTTTCGTCAAGGGCATGATGAACTTCGTGGCAGGCCGCCTCGCCGAGCGGCTCGGTCGGCGCAAGGTGCTGCTGCTGGGCTGGATCGTGGCGCTGCCGATTCCGGGACTCGTCTACTGGGCACCGAGCTGGGGCTGGATCGTGCTGGCGACGGTATTGCTGGGCATCAATCAGGGGCTGACCTGGTCGATGACGCAGACGGCCAAGCTGGATATCACCCGAGCCGACCAGCGGGGACTGGTGATCGGGCTCAACGAATTCGCAGGCTATGTGGGTGTGGCCCTGGCCGCCATTGCCACGGGCTATGTCGCGGCATGGCTCGGCCCGCGCGCCGGCCTCCTGTGGTTTGGCGCAGCGGTGATCGGCCTGGCGACCTTGCTGGCCTGGCTGGTGGTGCTGGAAACGCTGCCCTGGGCTCACGCCGAGATGAGGCAATCGGCGGCCTTTCCTGGTGCGCAGGCACTGCGCCCGCGTTACCCGCCTGGCCTCAACCCGCAGCCGGGCACCAGGGAAGTATTTGCCATGATGAGCTGGCGTGACCGCCGCATGGCGGCGCTGTGTCAGGCCGGCCTGGTGGAGAAGTTCGTTGACGCGCTGGTCTGGGTGTTCTGGCCGGTCTACCTGCACCAGCAAGGCGTCAGCTTGCCCGGCATCGGCTGGATCGTCGGGATGTATGGCTTCACCTGGGGCATTGCGCAGTTCTTCACCGGCAAGCTGTCGGACCGGGTGGGCCGGCAGGTACTGAACACCTGGGGCATGTGGGTGTGTGGCGCCGGTGTGGCGCTGCTGCCGTTGGGCGCGGGCAACCTGTGGTGGAGCATGGCGGCCGCCCTAGCCGGCCTCGGCATGGCGATGCTGTACCCGAATCTCAGTGCCGCCGTGGCGGACATCGCGCATCCGAACTGGCGGGCCTCGGCCATCGGCATCTACCGCTTCTGGCGTGACCTGGGCTACGGCCTGGGTGCGCTGGGCCTCGGCGCTGCAGCCGCGCTGGGTGGCAGCATTGAATCGGCCTTCTGGTTCGTCGCCGTGGCCATGGCGCTGTCAGGCCTGGTGCTCCATGTCTTCGGCGAAGAAACCCATCCGCGCCTGAACCCGGCGAACTGACCGTAGCGATCACTCCAAGGCAACTCCATGAACCTGACCCGATACACCATGGCGACTTTGCTCGCCCTCTTCGCCATCCTGCCGCTGAGCTCGCGAGCCGACACCGACAAGGCCACCACAGAGGCGCTGGACACCTACTTCGACTTCGTGGACTACAACAGCGGCTCAATCACGGCCGAGCAGATTCCAGCCGATGATTGGAAGCGCCTGCACGTCGTCGACGTGCGTGACGCCGGCCAGTTCGCCAAGGAACATATCCCGGGCGCCGTGAACATCGAATGGCGCAAGGTCTTCGCTGAGCGCGCCAAGCTCCCCAAGGACAAGACCATTGTTCTTTACTGCAACACCGGCTCCTTCTCGGCGCAGTCGGCGATGGCCCTGCGCATGGCGGGCTTCGAGAACGTGCGCATCCTGCATGGTGGCTTTGCCGAGTGGAAAGCGCGTGGCGGGATGGATGCGCATGCGCGCGCGGCCAAGGAGCGCAAATAGGCGTCCTTCGCTGGCCCGAACGAACAGCACACGCAGCAATCGCCCGCCATGCTTTGCATTGCTCACAGTCGTAGAAGAACTGGCAGGCATCGGTCGGCATGACTTCCAGCTTGGCATGGCCGTACCGGAGGCCAGTCAAAGTGGATTCAGCAATGAAGGTGTTCAACCGGGGCCTCGATAAGATGCCCGACGTGACAGCATTCAGGTGGACCGCCCAATGAGCCAGAGTCAGGCAAAGGAAGAGCAGAGTGTTGTCAGATCCGACGCTTTGCCAACAAGCGCAACCGCACTGCGAGGCTCGCCCATTGAGGTGCTCCTGGCCTTCCTGAAGCTCGGTTTGACCTCATTCGGCGGCCCCGTCGCTCACCTTGGCTACTTCCGCACCGAGTTCGTCGAGCGCCGGGGATGGCTGGACGACAGGAGCTACTCCGACTTGGTCGCGCTCTGTCAGTTTCTGCCGGGTCCTGCGAGCAGCCAAGTTGGCCTTACGCTGGGACTCGGGCGTGCCGGGTGGTTGGGCGCGCTTTGCGCGTGGATCGGCTTCACACTCCCGTCTGCCACTGCCCTCATCCTGTTCGCGTTTGGTGTTAACCAATGGGCTGCGCTGGCGCAGTCGGGTGCGGTGCGCGGCCTCAAGGTCGTTGCAGTTGCCGTCGTCGCTCAGGCCGTCTGGGGCATGGCCAAGACGCTTTGTCCGGACCGTTTGCGAGCGGGCATCGCCGTCGCCGCCGCCTTGCTGGTGCTTGCCATTCCGTCGGCGATGGGCCAGATCGGCGCCATCATCGCAGGCGGTGTTGCAGGCCGATGGGCAGTGCAACTCGGACACCTGCCTATCGCCGAACACCGCGACTATGGCGTAGCCAAGAAGACAGGCGCAGCGATGCTGCTGCTATTCGGCCTCTTGCTCGTTCTGCTGCCAGTTCTGGCCTCTGCGGTTCGCTCGCCAACGCTTTCCGTCATCTCTTCCTTCTATCAGTCGGGCGCACTCGTCTTTGGCGGGGGACATGTGGTGCTTCCGCTTCTGCAGGCGAGCGTTGTGCCCGACGGGCTTGTCACCAACGATGCCTTCCTTGCCGGATACGGCGCCGCCCAAGCCGTGCCCGGTCCGTTGTTCACTTTCGCCGCATACCTCGGCGCGGCGATGACCGGCACGCTGGGAGGATGGGTCGGTGGACTGACCCTTCTTGTCGCCATCTTCGTTCCTGCGTTTCTGATGGTGGTCGGAGCACTTCCGTTCTGGGAGCCCTTGCGCCAGCGCGACGGCGTGCAGCGAGCGATGGCCGGGGTCAACGCTGCGGTAGTCGGTGTCTTGGCCGCGGCGTTATACGACCCGGTATGGACGAGCGCCATCCATTCGCGGGCCGATTTCGGTCTTGCGCTGGGCGCGTTCGGCTTGCTGGTGTATGGGCGGCGATCGCCGGTGTTGGTCGTGGCGCTTTCAGCGCTTGCGGGTTGGCTGCTCGCGCATTGAACTCGGCATTTGCAGCTGGAGGCGGGTCCCCACACACGCGCCGGCAAGCAGGCTGGCCTCGAATCTTTGATCGCGGCAACCGCGGGCCCACCAACCGGTCGGAGACGGTGTACTGGTTCGTCGCCGTCACGATGCTGCTGTCGGGGGCAGCGCTACGCAACGGCAGCGAGGCTTGGCGCCCCATCTGCACGCGGCCAACTGAGGCCGCCCGAGCTCAGGCTTTGATTGCCAGGATGCTGACGCTCTTGACGCCGAACTTGCGCGCTGCCCCCTGCGCGTTTTGCGAGATGAAACGGTAGGCCGAGTTTTCTCGCAGCTGCGATACGGAAAGTCCGGCCGCCTCGATCGCCGCCGTGTAATCGTCGACCTGCATGGCGCCGCCGATGCAAGCGGCCCACAGCGTCGCGTCGCAGCTGATGCCTTCGGGCAGTTGGACGTCGGTGACGATGTCGGCGATGGCCAGCCGACCACCCGGCCGGAGCAGGCGCGCGGCCTCGAGGAAAACTTTGGCCTTGTCCGGCGCAAGATTGACCACCCCGTTGCTGATGACCGCATCGCAGTAGGCATCCCCGAGGCCGGTGGCGTCGATATAGCCCTTGCGGTAGGAGACCTGGGCGAAGCCCGCCGCGGCGCGCAGGCGCTCGGCCTTGGCGAGCTGCTCGTCGGTCATGTCGACACCGATCACGGCACCGCCGGCACCGACCTTGCCGGCGGCGACAAAGCTGTCGGTCCCCGAGCCGCTGCCGAAGTCGACCACCACCTCGCCGGCTTGCAGCGCCGCCAGGTCGAAGTAATAGCCGACACCGGCAAACGAGTCGATCGCCTCGCTCGGAATCGCGTCGAGCTCGGCGGATGTGTAGCCCAGGCGCTCGGTCAGCGTCCGCCCCATCTCGAAGTGAAACTCGCCCCGGGGATTGAGCGCCACATCGCGATACATCGCCTTGACCTTCTGTTCAAGCGCGTCCGTATCGACGCGCGCGGGGAGAACGGTTGCCATGTCAGCACCTCCTTGCTTGCGCAAAAGCACGCGCCGGCGACGCAGCAGGCGGCGCCCGACACGCATGCTGGCATGCTGTTCCTTTCAGCGCCGCTGTCAACACCCTTGCGCCGACCCGGTCTGGCCGCGTGCCGGCGCAACTTCGATTTCAATGCTCATGCCGGCCCGCGCTCCGACGCCGAAGGGCCTGGAGCGGAATGGATTCCTGCCACCGTTGCGCGTATCAGCCGCAGCACCCCCGCTGCAATTGGACGGGCGGACATTTAACCGACCCGAACGAACAGAACACGCAGCAATCGCCCGCCTTAGGGCGCAACAGTGCCTTGCATTGCTCACATTCGTAGAAGAACTGGCAGGCGTCGGTCGGCATGACTTCCAGCTTGGCATGGCCGCATCGGGGGCAAGTCAACGTGGACTCGTGGGTCACAGAGCTCATCGGCGTTTCGCCTCAGCAGGCCGGGATCCGCAAGCGCCAGCCGCCGACATGCAGCCGCATGGCCTTGAACGCTCGACTTGCGGTGCAAGCGCAGCCCTCGCATCGCCAACGAAGTGCGAGTACAGCAAGGGCGCAAACTCCCCGGCCTCGGCGGGTGCCGTGATGTCGAGACCTACCTCGTCAGCTTGCCTCAGCAGGTCGAAGCGAAGGAAAGCACAGCAATCTTGCTCCAGGGCAACCAGCCGTTCAAGGTCCGCAGTGGCCGTTGCCGCATAGCGCAGTCTGAGCGTGAGTCCCACTTGCTCGTGGCTGAGCAGCGCACGGTGCGCCAGTTCACGAATCGCGGCAAACCGCTGCTGAAGGTCTTGCGGGCCCAGCGTGCAGGCCATCGGTGCGCTGGGGTCGACGGATGGTTGGCTCATTGCCTGGGTCCAATGGAATGGGCACCAGCAGGCTGAGGCGGGCAAGCGCAGCGCCCTTGCGTTGCAATCAAGGATGCCCGGACGCGCTGACGATTGCGTCTGGCGATCCACAAGCCGAGCAGGCCTGTGGCGAGAAGCAAGGCGCCAGCGGCCTGCCATCCCGACATCGCCCAGCCCAGGCCGGATGCCGTGAGCCCCGCGATGAGCGGCATGGCGATGGGAATGGCGCAGCAGGCAGCGCAAGCGGCAGCGACACCGACAACAGCCAAGACCTTCTTCATGTTCGTCCTCTCCAAATAGGGGGCTTGCCCCGATACACTGAACTCTAGAACCTCAAGCTACTTGAGATGCAAGGACTCAATGATGGAAAAGCCTACAACAGAGGCGGACCTGGGCATTGGCGCGCTGGCGGAGCTGACGGGCTCCTCAATCCCGACCATCCGCTACTACGAAGAGATTGGCCTGATTCCTGCTGCGCGGCGGCGCGCCAGCGGTCACCGTTGCTACGGTGATGACACCGTCGAGCTGCTTCGGTTCATCCGGCGTTGCCGCGATTTCGGCTTCGGCATCGAACAGGTGCGCGAACTGGTTTCGCTGTCGACCAGCGAGGATCGCGACTGCTTTGAGACCAGAGACATCGCGCAAGCTCATCTTGGCGCGGTACGTGCCAAGCTGGCTGAACTGCGCGAACTGGAGCGCAGCCTGACGCGCTTCGTCAAGTCCTGCACCGAGCAATGCGCTGGGGGGCCAGCCATTCGCTGCACCATCCTGCAAGACCTGGGCAAGGACCAGCCCATGGCAGCATCGAATTGCTGCGGCTGAGCGTCAGCGCGCCGACGGCTGGAACATGATGATGCCCATGCCGCACAGCGCCACCGCCACGCCCGCGAAGTCCCAGGGCGTCGGCCTGATCTGATCGACGGCCCACAACCAGGCCAGCGCCACACCGATATAGACACCGCCGTAGGCGGCATAGACCCGCCCCGCTGCCGTCGCGTGCAGGGTCAGCAACCAGGCGAACAGCGCCAGGCTCAGGGCTGCCGGGATCAGCAGCCAGACCGAGCGCCCCTGCTTGAGCCACAGGTACGGCAGGTAGCAGCCAATGATCTCGGCAAGCGCCGTGGCGATGAAAAGCAGCAGGGTCTTCAAGGCATCCTCAATGGGCATGTCGATGGTGGGCGTCGGGGAAGTGCGCATGACTATGCGCTACGGGTTCATGCCGATGGGGATGGGCATGGCGGGTACCTGCGGGAACGGGAGGCTCATGCTCATGGTCGTGATGCGAGTCGCCATCACCATGGACATGCTCGTGCTCATGTTCCATCGCTTCGTGAAGATGCTCATGCTCATGCCGCTCGCTCAGGTGCAGGCCGACGCCGATGGCCATCAGCAGCCCTGCCAGCAGCAGCTGCCAAGTCCATGATTCACCGAGCAGCACGAAGGCCAAGATCGCGCCGACGAACGGCGCGACGGAGAAGTAGGCGCCGGTGCGGGCTGTGCCCAGATGGCGAAGGCCCACCACAAAAAGCACCAGGCTTGCGCCATAGCTGGCAAATCCCAGCAGGCCGGCAGCCAACACCGTGCCAGCGCCAGGCCAATGCGCGCCTGCGATGACGGCAAGCACCAGATTGGTCGTGCCCGCTGCCAGGCCCTTCGTCATGGCGATATAGCTGGCGTCCGTCAGAGAGACCTTGCGCGTGAGGTTGTTGTCGATGCCCCAGGCGAAGCAGGCCCCCAACACCGCCAGGGCCGGCCACCAGCTTTCGAATCCGTTGGCTGCAGCATCAGCCCCTGGCCAGCTCAGCACCACGCTTCCCGCCACGATGGCCAGCATGCCCACCGCGATGCGCCGGTCGAAATTCTCCTTAAAGGCGAACCAGGCTAACAACGCCGTCATCACCCCTTCGGCATTGAGCAGCAGCGACACACCTGCAGCGGGCATACGCGAGAGGCCCAACATCAGCAGGGCTGGACCAACCATGCCGCCCGTGACAATGGCGCCAGCAAGCCACTTGCCATCCCCCGCTTCCAGCCGCACGACAGGCGCGCGACGAATACGCCGCACCAGCCAGAGCCCGAAGCCCGAGCCCAGATAGAGCAGCGCAGCCAACAGCCATGGGCTGGTTTGCCCCAGCAGAGGCTTGGCCAGCGGCGTGCCGGCACCGAACAAGACGGCGGCAGCCAAGGCGGCGAGTACGCCAGGTTCAAACTTTGATTTCATGGGCTGCATTATTGGGTGAGGCGCAACTGTCAGGGCCTTGCTCACTGGCTTGCGACATCCCCCACGAATTTAGAGTCCCGCGTGAGCTGGAGGGCGGTCGGTCTGTCGATCTTGTTGAGGCTGAAATCGCGCTTGGTCCAAAACGCCCACCCGTTCAACTGCAGATACTGCACCTCGCCCGCTACGCCGCTGACAGCAGCTTGGGTCGCGCCCCGCCCCCAGTCAACACTGATCACATGTTGACCTGCGGGCAGCCTGAATCTCACAAAGGTTCTCGGCAGCGTTCTGACTGCGGACACGCCTGGCGACCGCAACTCGACCAACTCGGTCGGATCGGCCCAGTTGTTTCGCACGATGTACACGGTGAACACACCAGCTGCGCCGTCGAGGGCGGCGGCATCTGTGGCCAGCGATGCCGGCGGAACCCCGCCCAAGATGCAGACCTTCTTGCGTGGTTTTAATAAGGATTGACAGTAGCTGTCGGCCGGAACCGGCGGCGTTGGTGACGCCGGAGTCACCGCACATCCAGCCAACAACACCATCGTGGCGGCAAGAGCAAAAAAAGTCACTCGTTCGGCTTGCATATAGGCCCCTCTTCACATCGAATGAAAAGCGGCGCTCGCCAGGCAGGCGAAGCGCCGCTCGGCGTGCGTCAATTCAGCGAGGCGCCTCCGTGCTTCGCGGCAGGCCGCGGCCGAAGAGGCCCCATGCCCGGCTGCTCTTCTGAGCATGAGCCCATCGGTACAGCACCGGCAACACCAGCAGGGTCAGCGCTGTGGACGACAGGATGCCGCCGATCACCACGGTGGCCAGCGGGCGCTGCACCTCGGCGCCGGTGCCGGTCGCAACAGCCATCGGCACAAAGCCCAGCGAGGCCACCAGCGCCGTCATCAGCACCGGACGCAAACGGGTCAACGCCCCCTCCCGCACCGAAGCGTCCAGCGGCATGCCGTCCTCCTGCAAGGAGCGGATGTAGGCGATCATCACCAGACCGTTGAGCACCGCCACACCCGACAGTGCAATGAAACCCACGCCCGCCGAGATGGACAACGGAATGTCCCGCAGCCACAGCGCCACGATGCCGCCCGTCAGCGCGAACGGCACGCCGGTGAACACCAGCAGGCCGTCTTTCACGTTGCCGAACATCGCGAACAGCAGCACGAACACGAGGCCCAGCGCCACGGGCACGACGATCTGCAGCCGCGCCGCCGCCGATTGCAGTTGCTCGAAGGTACCTCCCCAGGTCGTCCAATAGCCGCTCGGAATCTTCACCTTGGCGTCCAGCTGGGCCTGCGCCTCGGTCACGAAAGAGCCGATGTCCCGACCCCGGACATTGGCCGTGACGACGACGCGCCGCTTGCCGTTCTCACGGCTGACCTGATTCGGCCCGGGGGAGATCTCGAAGTTCGCTACGTCGCCGAGCTGCGCATAGGCAGCCGTGCCGCCACTTGTCGGCAACTTGATCGGCAGGCGCTTGAGCGCCTCGATGTCGCTGCGCACCGATTCCGGCAAACGCACCAGGATGTCAAAGCGCCGATCGCCCTGGAACAGCGCGCCAGCCTCCTGGCCGCCAATGGCAATCGCGGCGGTCTCCTGCACATCTGCCACGCTCAGGCCGAGGCGTGCGAGCTTGGCCCGGTCGATCTGCACAGTGAGCATAGGCAGGCCCGTCGTCTGCTCGACCTTCACGTCGGCCGCGCCCGGGATGCTTTCAAGCACCTTGGAGATGGCATCGGCGGTCTCGTCCATGACGGCCATGTCGTCGCCAAAGACCTTTACCGCCACGTCGCTGCGCACGCCCGAGATCAGTTCATTGAAGCGCATCTGGATCGGTTGGGTGAACTCATAGTTGTTCCCCGGAACCTTGGCCACAGCCTCTTGAAGGGCGGCCACGAGGGAGGCCTGGCTGCGTTTCGGATCTGGCCATTCGGACCTCGGCTTGAGCATCACAAAGTTGTCCGCCACGTTGGGCGGCATCGGGTCGGTGGCGATCTCCGCGGTGCCGAGTTTGGCGAACACGCGCTCGACCTCGGGGAAGCCCTTGATGACGCGCTCCAACTCCATCTGCATCTCGATGGCTTGCGTCAGGCTGGTGCCCGGGATGCGCAGCGCATGCAGGGCGATGTCGCCTTCGCTGAGACTGGGGATGAACTCACTGCCCATGCGTGTGGCGAGCAGGCCACTCAGGATCACCGACACCGCGGTGATGGTCAGCACCAGCGGCTTGTTCAGCAAGGCCCAGTCCAGCATCGGCGCATAGCCGCGCTTGGCCCAGCCCATCAGGCGGTTTTCCTTCTCGCCCACGTTCTTGCCGATCAGCAGTGCCACTGCGGCGGGAATGAAGGTGAGGGACAGGATCATCGCGCCGACCAAGGCCGCCACCACGGTGAAGGCCATCGGATGGAACATCTTTCCTTCCACGCCGGTGAGCGCGAATATCGGCAGATAGACCACCATGATGATGAGCTGCCCGTAGAGCAGCGGGCGGCGGGCCTCGCGGGCAGCGGCAAATACCTCATGGAAGCGCTCGTCGCGCGTCAGCGGTCGCCCCGCCGCGGCCTGCGCATGGGCCAACCGGCGCACGCAGTTCTCCACGATCACGACCGCGCCATCGATGATGATGCCGAAGTCGAGAGCGCCCAGGCTCATCAGGTTGGCACTGACCTTGTTGCTCACCATGCCGGTGAAGGTGAACAGCATGGCCAGCGGAATCACTGCCGCCGTGATGAGTGCCGCGCGGATATTGCCAAGGAAGAGGAACAGGATGGCAATGACCAGGGCGGCGCCTTCAAGCAGGTTCTTCTTGACGGTGGCAATGGCCTTGTCGATCAGGATGGTGCGGTCATACACCGTCTGCGCGATGACGCCCTGGGGCAGGCTGCGGCTGATGTCCTTCAGCTTCTTGTCCACCGCCTGCGAGACTACGCGGCTGTTCTCGCCCAGCAGCATGAAGACGGTGCCCAGCACCACCTCACGGCCGTTCTCGGTGGCAGCCCCGGTGCGAAGCTCACGCCCGATTTCTACCTCGGCCACATCGCGGATGCGTACCGGGCTGCCGTTGGCACTGCGGATGACGATGTTGGCAATATCCTCCATGCTGTTCACCTGGCCCGGCGCGCGGATCAGGTACTGCTCGCCGCGCCGCTCGATGTAGCCGGCGCCGACATTGCCGTTGTTGCGTTCCAGCGCCTGCACGAGGTCTTGCAGCGTAAGCCCGTGCGAGACCAGCTTCTCGGGGCTGGGAGCGACCTGGTACTCCTTGGCATAGCCACCAATGGTGTTGATCTCGGTCACACCGGGCACGGTGCGCAGTTGCGGCTTGATGATCCAGTCCTGGATTTCGCGCAGGTCGGTGGGCGTGTAGGGCGTGCCATCGGGTTTCAGCGCGCCCTCCTTGGTTTCCACCGTCCACATATAGATTTCGCCCAGGCCGGTGGCGATGGGCCCCAGCGTGGGTGCCAGGCCGCCGGGCAGCTTGGCCTTGGCTTCCTGGATGCGTTCGTTGACCAGTTGCCGCGCGAAGTAGATGTCGGTGCCGTCCTTGAAGACCACGGTTACCTGCGACAGGCCATAGCGCGAGAGCGAGCGTGTCTGCTCCAGATTTGGCAGGCCGGCCATGGCCGTCTCGATCGGAAAGGTGACGCGCTGCTCGGACTCCAGCGGCGAGAAGCCTGGCGCTTCGGTATTGACCTGGACCTGGACGTTGGTGATATCCGGCACGGCGTCTATCGGCAGGCGCTGATAGCTGAACACGCCCAGAATGGCCATGCCCAGCACGCACAGCAGAACCAGCCAACGCTGGGCAATGGCAAAGCGGATGATTTTTTCAAACATGGGTGCTGATCTCTTTGGTCAGACCGCCGCATCGCCGCGTTGGCCGGTGCGGATGCGGACGATGTCCACGAGCTCGGTGACGGCAATGACGCCGTCGCCCGCCTGGCCCGTGTGGGCCGCCTGCTCGATGGTCTGCACCAGCGAGGCCAACTGATCGTCAGCGCAGTACATCACCAGGACCACGCGCGCATGGCTGTCGGGGACCAACTCGTCGGCGACATAGGCATGCCCGGCACCGTGACCACGAGGATGGCCCTGGGCCTTGAACACAGTAAAACCAGGCAGGTGCGGAAGTCGATGCAAGGCCTCCTCGACCCTCTCCAGGCGATGCGGCTGCAAGATGGCAGTGATTTGCTTCATGGCTTGCTCCTCAGTGGTCGTGGCTGGCACCGGCTTTGCCGATGTCTGCCTTGATGAGATAGCTGTTCTTGGCGGCATAGCGCTCGCCAGCGGACAGTCCTTTGAGCACCTCCACATGGCGGCCGTCGCTGCGGCCGAGCTCCAGCGGCCGGGCCTCGAACTGCTGGCCATAGCGGCCGAACACGACAGACCAATCGCGCAGGGTCTGGACGGCATCCACCGAAACAGCCACCGGCACCTCGACCTCGTCCGAGGTCAGGTCCACCGTGACGGACAGGCCGGGGCGCCACAGGCCCTTGGGGTTGGCCAGGACCAATCGCGCCATCGCGTTGCGGCTTTGTTCGCCCACCAGCGCGCCGACATAGCTGAGCTTGGCGGTGGCTTGAGCTTCGAGGCTGGATGCCTTGACAGTGCCCATGTCGCCCACCTTGAGTCGGTTCACCTCCTTGGCCGGTACGGTCAACTCCACCCACACAGTGGACAAGTCGGCCACCTGGAATATGGGGGCGTCCTCTTTCAACACTTCGCCGACGCTGATCTTCTTGTCGGTGACCACGCCGTCAATGGGCGAGCGGATTTCGTAGCGGGTCAGGCCTTGCGTGGAGGTGCTGGCGCCTGAACCCAATGCCCCCAGCGAGGCCAGCTTCTGGCGTGCGCTCTCAAGGGTGATCTCGGCTTCCTGGAAGGCCTGGCGTGCGCTCAGATAGTCCTGCTCGGCCGTGATCTTCTCTTCCCAGAGCTTCTTCTCTCGCTCATAGGTCGTCTTGGCCAGGGCCATGCGTTTCTGGGCGGCCAGCAACTCGCTGCGCTGGTCGGCCAGGGCCTGGCTTGAGATGACGGCCAGGACCTGCCCCTGGCGCACGCGGTCGCCCGCATTGGCGCGCACCGCTTCGACGACACCAGCCAGCCGGGGTGTGACGAACACGCTGCGATCCTGGTTCAGCTTAACTTCACCAAGCATTTGCACGCTGCTGCGAATGCGTGCCGGCCCCGCCGCCGCAATCTCCACTCCATTGCGTTTGAGCTGCTCGTCGCTGACCTGCACGCGCGCCTCCACCTGCTCGAACTTGAACTCAAATGCTTGGCCACCAAGCTGCGCTTGGATGGTGCCGTTGAAGGAGTGAGGTTCCTCCACGACGGCAGAGCCCTTCAAATAATCCTTCTCGACGGCAAAGGCAAACGGCTGAGGCTGGCGACCCAGGCGATCCAAGGTCACGCTGACCTTGGCCTGATTCGGCGCCAGCGGCTTGCCATCGCGGTACAGATAGACGCGGAATTCTGGTTCCACATCGGTCTCGTAGATGGTCAGCTCAAGGCCGAAGTTATCCTTGGTGAACAGCTTGCCGCCATGCGGGCCTTTGCTTGGAGCCGCGGCTTCGTCGTGATGCTCCTTGTCGCCATGCTTGTCGTCATGGCCATGGCCCTCGTCATCCTTGGCCTTTTTGCCGTGGTGCTCGTCATCGGCATGCGCGGCACTCTCGGCGTGGCCGTGTCCGTCGCCGGCCGACTTGGCTGTCTCGCTGCGCAGGATGGCCACGCCAAGCACCAGTCCAACGATCAGCACCGCGGCAATGGCCACGGCGGACTTCTTGTTCTTCGATTCAATCAACATGTGTTCTTACTCCTGAGATTGACGAGCTTGGCTGGGGTCTTGGCCCAGCAAGCGGTCGAGTTCGGCGGCAGCGCGGTAGGCATCTGCTGTGCTGCGCAGGATTTGCTGGCGCAGTTGGAACAGCGTGCGCTGGGCATCGAGCACATCGAGGAAGGCGAACTTGCCCAGCTCGTAGCCCTTCACCGCAGCGTCATAGGCTGACTGCGCAGTGGGTAGCACCTCGGTGCGCAGCATCTGCACCTGCTGGCGGGTCAGGCGCAGCTTCTCCACCGTCTGAGACACATCGGTTTGCAGCCGCAAGGTGGCGGCGCTGAGCGCTTCGCGCGCCTGGTCTTCACGGCGCAGCGCTTCCATCAGGTTGCCCTGGTTGCTGTCCATGATGGGCAGCGGGATCGACAGGCCCATCACCGCTTGCGTGCGGCCCTGCTCGGCAGCGCGCTTGGCGCCCAGCGTGACCGTCAGGTCCGGGATGCGCTTGGCGCGTTCGCCGCTGGCCAGCGCCTGGCGCCTGGCGATGTCCAACTGCGCCAAACGGATTGCCGGCGCCTGCGCCATCTGTTCGCCCAGGCCTTGGTCGGACGGCATCTCCGGCAGTGCTTCGGCATTGCCATCCGCGCGATCAAAGGCGACCTTGCCGGCCCCCCAGAAGGAAGCCAGGCGCTGCCGTGCCAGCAACAGATCGCTCTGCGCTTGCGCCAGCTCGGAGCGAACGCCGGCTTCGGCAACCTGAGCCTTGGCATGCTCCAGCGGAGGTACCTTGCCTGCCTGAAGACGCTTGCCGGCGATGCCGGTGGCATTGCGTGCGAGATCCAGCGAGGCTTGCACCAAACGGGACTGCTCCTGCGCGCTGAGCACCTCGAAGAAGGCGCTGGAAACAGCTGCGCGCAACTCGGCCTGCTTGGACTGCAGCGCCACGCCAGCCTGCTCCCGGGCGCTGGCCGCAGCGGCCAGTCGTGCCGAGCGTTTGCCGCCCAATTCGATGGGCTGAGACCACTGCACGGTGGTCGTGCGCGTGGCGCTGCGTGTGTCTTCCACCAGCAGGCCCAGCTCAGGGTTGGGGCGCGCGCCGGCTTGCTGCTCCGCACCTTCCATCGCTTGCAGTTCCAGCCGAGCGCTGGCCAGCTCGGGGTTGTGGGTCAGGGCCAGGCGAAGCGCCTCGGCCAGCGTCATGGTCGAACTGATCGGGGCCGCATCGGCGGCACGCGGGGCAGCGGCAGGCATGGCCACGCCATCCGCAGCCAGGGTATGGGAACACAGCGCCGCCAATAGCAGCGGCGCAAAAAAGCCTTGAGGATGGCTTCGCATCGAACTCTCCGGGTTGTTGAAACAACAAGGGACGGTTCGGCGCGGCGTCAGCTCGCGTCAGCGAGCAAGTCAGTCAGGGGAAGAAACGACGCGCCGAATCAGGCGCGCAGCCAATTGGGGCGTTCGAGCCCGTCGGGCACGAAGGACTCCACCAGGCATGGCCGGTCCGCTGAAGGCGGGGTGCTGCCCGGTTCGGAGATGACAAAGCTGTCGTTCGGCGCAAGCGCCGCAGGGCTCAGGTGGCAATGGCCGTGATCAAGGTCGGCTGCGAGCAAGACGCTCTTGACCGCAGGCTTGCCTGCCGTTTCTTCGGCGCCATGCGAATGCGCATGGTGACCGAAATGCGGCCGGTGCTTCGGCGTCGTTTCCTCATGCCCGCAATAGCTGGCCGCTGTTGCCCAGGAGAACTGGGTCAGCACCAACAGGGCGAGGATAAAGACGATGCAACGGCGCATGGCGGGAAGTATATCGAAGGCTCAGTCAGGCAAGACTCAACGCGGATCGCGAACGCGCAGCAGCCGCAAGCCGTTGAAGACCACCAGGAGACTCGCGCCCATGTCGGCGAACACGGCCATCCACATGCTCGCGTCGCCGATCACGGCCGCGATCAGGAACACGAACTTGATGCCCAGGGCGAGGCTGATGTTCTGCCACAGGACCGCATGCGTACGCTGCGACAGGCGGATGGTCTCTGGCAAGCGCCGCAAATCGTCGTTCATCACGACCACGTCAGCGGCTTCCATGGCCGTGTGCGTACCTGCCGCGCCCATGGCAAAGCCGATGTCGGCCTGGGCCAGGGCCGGTGCGTCGTTGATGCCGTCGCCCGTCATGGCCGTTGGGCCATGAGCGGCCTGCAAGGCCTGGATGGCAGCCAGCTTCTCTTCGGGCAGCAAATTGCCGTGCACTTCGGCGATGCCTGCCTGGGCCGCGATAGCCTCGGCAGTGGCCTGGTTGTCGCCGGTGAGCATGATTGGCGTGACGCCCAGCGCCTTCAGCTCCGCCACCGCTTTTTGCGACGAAGCCTTGATGGTGTCGGCGACGGCACAGAGCGCCAGCACGCCGCACTCGCTCGCCAGCAGGGTCACGGTGCGCCCAGCCTGTTCATGCGCACGCAGCCGGGTTTCAATTTCGGGCGTGCATTGGCCGCGCTCCTCGATCCAGCGATGGTTTGCCAGCACATAGGCCGCGCCGTCGATTCGACCTTGCACGCCGCGCCCGGGCGCAGCGGCAAAGTCATCGACTTCCCGCTGAACCGCTGATGCGTCGCCAGCTTGCAAACCTTGTGCAATCGCGGAGGAGACGGGATGGTCCGAGCGGTTTGCAAGGCTCAGAGCCAGGGAGGCCAATTGCGCATGGTCCGTAGCAGAATCTACCGGTTCAAATTCCATCAGCCGTGGCTTGCCTTCGGTGATCGTGCCGGTCTTGTCCAGCGCCACGGCCTTGAGCTTGCGCGCATCTTCCAAGTACACACCACCCTTGATGAGAATGCCACGGCGCGCCGCAGCGGCCAGGCCGCTGACCACCGTGACAGGCGTCGAGATGACCAGCGCGCAAGGGCAGGCGATGACCAGCAGCACCAGGGCCTTGTAGAGCGCCTGCATCCAGGTCCATCCCATCAACCAGGGCGTGAGCAGAGCAACGGCCAGGGCCAGCACGAACACCGCAGGTGTGTAGATTGCAGCGAAGCGATCCACAAAGCGTTGGGTCGGTGCTCGCGAGCCTTGAGCCTGCTCGACCGCATGGATGATGCGGGCCAGCGTGCTGTCCGAGGCGGGTGCCGTGACGCGGAATTCAAGCGCCGCCACCTGGTTGATGGTGCCGGCATAAACCTCGTCACCTGGCCCCTTGTCGATTGGCATACTTTCGCCGGTGATCGGTGCCTGGTCGATGGCACTGGTGCCCGTCAGGATCACGCCGTCGAGCGGGACGCGCTCGCCGGGTCGAATCCGAACCGTGGCCCCGACGGCCACCGAGGCGGTGAGCTGTCGAACCCATGTGCCGTCGTCCTGGCGCACCTCCGCCTCTTCCGGCGCCATCGCCAGCAAGCTCTTGATGGCGTTGCGGGCTCGGTCAACGGCGCGTGCCTCGATCAACTCGGCAATGGCATACAACGCCATGACCATTGCGGCTTCGGGCCATTGCCCGATCAGGAAAGCACCTGTGACGGCAACCGCCATCAGGCCATTGATGTTGAGGCGCCCGGCTTTCAGCGCCATCAAGCCCTTCTTGTACGTGCTGAAGCCAGCCAAGGCGATGGCGAGGCCGGCCAGGGCCATCTCGGCGACCCGGGCAGGCAGGCCATCTGCCGCGAGGAAGAACACACCTTCCGCTGCAATGGCGAGCGCCAGCGCGAGAACGAGTTTTGGCAGTTCTGACTTCAGCGGCTCGGGTGCAGCATGGTCCGAATCGTCTTGCCCATCTGCGCTGGGCCGATCCAGCGACTGCGGGTCAAAGCCGATCTTGCGGACTGCGGAGAGCGCGGCCTCCAACGCGGCAGGACTTGCCGACAGGGACATGACGCGCTGCCCAAGGTCGAAGCGCAAGGCATCAATGCCAGAAATCGGCTCCAGCGCCCGGCGAATCTCGGACTCCTCGGAGGCGCAGTCCATGGTGTTGATGCGAAACCGCTGGGCCGAACCACCCAGGTTTGCGACTTGCGGCGAACTCGCCGGTGCAGTTGCCCCACAGGCGGAGCCGCAGCAGGCATTGCCCGAAGGCACGGTACTGGCGTTCTGAATGTCCATGTGGCAATTGGGAACCCTGTAGCAGGTGTAGAGTCAAGCGCTTCAAACGAAGAATCGGGTGCGTTCATGAAGATTGGGGACTTGGCCACGGCTACGGCCACGCAGGTGGAGACGATCCGCTTCTATGAGCGTGAAGGCCTGATTCCAGCCCCGGCACGCACGGCGGCCAATTACCGCAGCTATGACGAGTCCCACGTCGAACGCCTCGCCTTCATCCGCAAATGCCGGTCGCTGGACATGGCGCTGGACGAGGTCCGAGACCTGCTGCGACTCAGGGACGAGCCCCGGAGCGGGTGCGGCGATGTGAACCTCCTGCTGGACGCGCACATCGAGCATGTGGCGCAACGGGTTGCCGAGCTGACAGCCTTGAAACAGGATTTGATGGCCCTTCGGTCCCGTTGCCATGGGCCAAGCGCAAACGCCGACTGCCAAATCCTGAAGGAACTGAGCTCGGGAGCCGCAGCGCGCGATACAGGCCGGTCAACAAACGCCAGACAGCACCCCGGGGGAGTCCATGGCATCAATCCGCAGCGAAGCACCGGCCGGCGCTGATCGCTTGCGCGAACGCTGCAGGTGCGGCGCACAGCTGGCAATGACTGACGCAGGGCTCAGGCTCGTGGCCGACGCCTCGATCATCAGCGACAGTAGCCAGCCGGTGAACGGGTTTCTGCGTTGCGCCATGTCCCTTGCGCTGTCGGATTCGCAGCCTCAACGCTCCGTGGACTTTAGCCAGGGGATCACAATGCCAGGTCCCGTATTCGCCGGTTGACTGCTGTAAGATCACATTCGACTAGGCCCGTCGCCCAGAGCGTCTGATTTTTCTCCCCCTTGAGGGACCCGCAAAGCCCAGCTCCGCTGGGCTTTTGCCTTTCCAAATGTCAGCGCTCGCATGCTTGCAGCCGCATAGACTCCGCGGCAAGGCTTTCTACGCTCAAGCGCTTCCATCGCCGATGCCAGCGTCGAGGGCACCGCCCCGCCCTCCAAAAGCAGGCGCAAATGCTGGGCCATATTGAGACGGTGGCTTACCTCACTGCGGACCGACGTCGAGACGGTTGCGGATGGCTTCTTGGACATGCGGCAAGAGGTATCATGTCCGAACTGCCTTCGCTACGAAATGCCCAACAGCCTGGCTTGACGCAGGCCAAGACCTTGGGCGTTCGGCGCTCGTGCCCGGCTTCTGATCCGTTGATCAGGTCACTCCGGCTCAGCGGATCGAGACCAAGACTTCAAGAAGTCCTGGCGTTCTTGTTCGCTGAGGATCCCAGAAAACGGCGAGGTCTGCCGCAGAACCTGACCTCGCTCAGTCTCTTCAACCGCCGCAGCAAGCGCCGCATCCATGCCGAGATCGACCAGCTTTTGCCACTCAACGACATACGGCAGGGAGGACAAGTTCACCTTTTCGTATTGCCGATTCAATGTCTGCTGAACGAGGTTGAACAACTCCGGGTCGCGCCTGATCTTCTGCACCACCAAGCGGTGCAGCGCCAAGCTTTTCCCGTCAATATCGGCTGGGCTGAACACGCGATGAACTTACAAAGGCCAGCGATGCATTGATACGTCGGCGTTGCCTGCGCCGCTGGCTCAATGCTGCACACTTCTGAGGCGGATGGCGCACACGCAGCGATACGCTCAGGATGCCGCGTGAAGTCGCCGACCCAGCCGGAGGGTGTGAAATAGTCATCGCCGAGAACATCAAAGCCACGATGTTCAGGCGGACGGCCATCATGCACGAGCGGCAGCACTGCTGCCGCAATCGAACGATAACGGGTTGGGTAACCGTTGCCTGATTCGAACTTTGCCTGGCCCTGTTCCACAAGCCGGTCGATCCAGTCAAGGCCGCCTATGCCGCATCGCCAGCTTACAAGCGTACGGACATCGTCCAGCTTCGCAGGCGCATCTCCGTCGGCAAGTGAAATGACTATGAGCCAGCCCAGCATCTTTGTTCCCGATGGCGCAGCAGGCCGAATCTCTCATTGGCCTACAGCCGGACGGATGGTCAGTGGCGGCAGACACTTACGAACGACCCTGAATTTAAGCGGTGAACTGAAATTACCTGAAATTGACCAAATTCGGTAGCGTCCCATGCCGCTCCTAGCCGGCGCAGCGATGTTCGGAAGACCGCGTTGCGATTCAATGCAAAGGGTCGGCGACGTTCGGCAAACCGGTCATCCTGGAGCGCTGGCAGGTCAACCGCGTTGGCGCCGCCGAGAAGGCTGCGCACGACATGCTCAAGGCACGTGGGAAGTGGCGCAAGAACATTCCTGGGACCGAGTGGTTCAACACGACAGTCCCAAAGATTCAGTCGATCATCGATTTCGTCACCGCAGGCTAGCGCCTTGCCTCGCTGAGTGCTATCTTGGCGGCGCCATGCCAAGGAAAGCTCTACTTCCGCAGCCCGTACAGCTGCAGACCGCACCGAAATCGGTGCTGAACGTAGCGCTGCACGCCCGGATCTTGGCCGAGGGTACGGCCAAGGCAAGTACCTGGGAATCGGCCATGGCTGCACTTGAACGGGTAAGGGTGGCCCGCCATCAGGCTGGAAAATCCGAGTCGTTATCCCCGTAATTTGCGTGAAATCAACAAGTTACGCGATCTTTGGTGGGAACGAGTTGGCGAATGAGCTTGCGATATGGAGTTAACGTAAAAGAGCGGCCGCAACATGTCCTAGGACAAGATTTCAGGTATAGTTGCTCCCAACAACGCCACCACGCCATCTTTGGTTGAAAGGCCAAAGAGTCCCGAGAGGGGGCGCACCAGGGTTGGTTACGTTTTTCGCGTCAGCGGTAAAAAAGCCTCGCATCAGCGGGGCTTTTTTACGTCCGCACTTTGCTAAACGATTCGACGCTAGAAGCTCCAGAGGAGGTCGTCCCTCCAAGTTCCCTGGCCCCACGGAAGGAAGCCTGCGGCAGAGCCTATGTCAACCGCGCTTTGCCAGTCCAGGAATGTGTAGAGCTTTCGACTCCACATGGAGCGCGGATCCACGCACCTCAGCAACACGGCGATCACGACCATCAGCGTTCTGAGATCAGTGCCTGGCCCCTGGAACAACTGTGCCACGCTGGGGTCGCGAGGCGCAGTGGGCGCAAACGGAAAGGTCTTGTGGGTGATGCGGCCGTGATGCGCGCATCTGTTCCGGAGGACGCTGAGGGAATGGAACCAGTCTTCCAAGATCGTGTGATCGATCCGCTTGCCGCTCGGGTACTTCCAGGAGTCCGAAATCTGCTTTTGCTCCGAAGCCTCGAGTCCCTCAAATAGGAATGCCCACGTTCGGAAGCTGGCGCATTCCCTGACCATCCAGCCTGGTGGCATGCGGGTGGCCGGATCGGTGTACTTCGCGTAGTACCGGTCAAGGAACTGATGGGTATCGCTGCTCCGTCGAGCATAGGGCTGACCGCGATTCAGGTCGAATTCCGCGGCGCTGGCGAGAGCGTCCAAGTTGTCCGCATGCTTGCCTGCCTTAAACGGCTTAGGCGACAGTGGCCAGTGCGATCCATGAGCCCGCGACAGATGATCGCAAATGGACGCACGGATTGCGACCTCGAGCTGACTGAGGCCTTCGATGCAATGCATGCGCAGTGATGCGTCCAAGTCATGCAGGGCAACGATCCTCTCGATGCTCGCACCGGCCTTGAAGTTATGGCGGTTGCCGCCTCCGCCACCATGAACGAAGGGGAGCATGAATCCACTGAGGCGGAAATAGCCAACGCGATCCAGGACCCTGCGCGCCATCGCCAGTTCGTCGGGAGAGTTCAGCGGTAAGCCTCGTTGAGACATCAGATCAATCAACTTTTGCTGACTCAATGGAAGCTTGGTGAATTTCATTGGCGAGGGCGGGTTGGACAAACACTAAATATCTCAATTGGACCAGACCGGTGATGCGGCGGGCGGCCGATGGCGCGGCAAACAACGGCTAAATGCACCCCGGTCTAACGAACGCCGCGGGCGTTTTTCGCCCAACCTCAAATCTAAAATTTGCGGACTCCGAAAAGCGTTATGGAAGAGATTCATGGCGCCAAATGGGCTAAGGACCGCATCATGACCACTTCAGACTTTTGGCATCAAGCATTCATTGCAGCGCTCACCCGGCTGCCAGCCGAAGAGGCGAAAGCTGAGGCCGATCGTGCCTTTGACCTCGCAGTGGATCATTGGGATGAGGTCAAGAAGCGTTGGGGCGGGGTTGTGCAAGTGTGGGCGCCCTACGATCAGCTCGACATCACGAACATGGGGCGCCCCGCGGCCAAGGCCACCTAGTCCGGCGTGTCGCCAAGTCGGAGGCCTTGCTCCGCAAGCCATTCGACAGCATCTTGATAGGTCGGATGTCCCGCCGAGAGAACCTCTATCGGCGATGACCCGAACACCACGACCCAGTATTCATACTCAGGCGGGTCTAGCAGTTCGCCGTCGTTGTCAGGCTTTGCTACCGCGACGATTCCGACCTTTCGGCCTTTTGGCGGCCGTCCTGCGCTCATAGGCTTCATAGTCCTCCCTCTTTCGGCAAGGATTCTCCCACGCAGGTCGCGACGCCTAGCTTATCAACGAACCGGCAGGTAAAGCGACAAGCCGCAGTCCGATATCCGATCATCTCAGCTTGCTCAGGATGTCTCGATGCACCCCGCTTGGCTAAGCCCAAGGCCTTGGGTGACGGGTTGGTCACCGCGAAGTAGAGAGCGAATAAGGGCGGCCCCTTCGGACCCGAAAGCAGCTGAGGATCAACCGACAGGAAGCGGATCCGAGCCGGCACCTTGCGGAGGTGATCGATCCGAGGGACACCGTACTTCTTGTCTTCGACCGAAACCCCCAGCCATGCGTTGGTTGGCACCTGCCTGGCTTTGAAGAAGCGCGCCATGCGCGCTGCTCGTTTCGTGAGGATCTGATACCAGCCCCGACAGCGAGGAGATGCCTCGCCGCCAATCGGCTTATGCTCGCCACCCACCCCTCCCCGGCAATTGCGGTGAATTGCGGTGAATTGCGGTCCAACACCGCAATTGCGGCTCCCGACAGCAATTGGGCCAAGGCCTGACTTGCTTCGTTTTCTCCTGATCGCCACACCGGCCCTCTTCCCCAGACAGAAAAAAGCCCCGGCCATGGGCCGAGGCTGGAAAGCCTAACGCTGTCATCACGCTGAGGCTCCTGCTCAGGGAGGGAAAGCAGGGGCGACACCTCGCGGCGCTGCCGGACACCACTTTACCAAGCGTCGCATGATTGGATGCTGGGACAAACGCGCGGCCTGCTGCTGCAGCGTCGCGCGGTCGGCATCGAGCATACCGCCTCAGCTTTCGTCCAAACCCTGAAACTGCAGCGGATCGACTAGGTCTCGCAGGGAGACGCCGATGGACTTGGCCAGCGCCTCGGCGCTATCGAAAGAGATGTTGATCGTGCCGCGCTCAACACGGCTGAGATATGCCCGCGACACGCCAGCCTCCAGCGCCAAGCCCTCTTGGGTCACATCCTTCAAGCGACGAGCTCGACGAAGGTTGCGAGCAAATATCTCTCTGGCGGTGGGGAGCGGCTTGGCTTTGGACATGGGCCAAGCATGTATTTTGGGGGCTTCCTTCTCTACACCTTTCGTTATACATTTGGTGCTCTTTGTGGATCATTTAGATTCACATGAAAGCCTTAATGAATAACACATAGCACAAACAGAACCATCTGATGATCGTTCTACCTGGGGAGGAAGGAATGAATTTTGAGGGACATCGCGCTGCAACCTTGGTTGCAGCGCTCGGGCTTCTGCTCGCGCATGACATCTACGCAGCACCACCGTCCACACGAATCGGGGCACCGCGGCTGACACTCGACAACGCGGCCGTCGCGTCACAGCGCGATACCAACCCCGCACTCAACGGATCCGTCGGCGACTGGCATCCGGCGCCGCCGGACCCCACATTGCAAGCGGCGGCCCATGCCGCCCGGCAGGACTCAAACCCCGTCCTCAATGGCACGGTGTCTTCCAGGACGCCCTTCAGTCTCGGCGAGAGCCTGTCCATCGGTGCAGCCTGGACCGCATACGAGCATTGCCATTGGCGCGAGGCGTTCGAAGGGTTTGTAGCGCACGCCGATGCGGGAGATTTCCACGCCGCACGCATGGCGTTGGCCATGGTCAGGCACGGCGATGCGCTCTACGGGCAGACCTTTGAGGTGTCCGGAACCCGACGGATGGCCTGGTTCCACGCCATTGAGCTCGGGCCGGCCAAGCAAGGCCAAGGTGTCCCCGCGGCTTCGCATACCGCTCTCGATCGCATCCCCGCGGAAGTTCCTCAATAGCTGATGCGCACAGTGATTTGCACCCGCGGCAATCGTCTCGCTCACGCGGTTGCGCCTTCCGCTCGATTCCCAAAAACAATGGAGAACCCCATGCACTTCGTCCGCATCGCAGCCGCTGCAGCCATCATTGCTGCGCTGAACCCCGCTCACGCCGGTGTCAGCAAAGCGGTGGACACCACCGGCGTCATTCAGAACTTCGACATCCTCGGCGTCAAACTCGGCATGACCGAAGCCCAGGCGGTGGCCGCCATCAAGCAACGTTTCCCAGATGGCACCAAGGAAAGCCGCGGCCGCACCATCAAGCTGAAGCTGTCGGACTACATGTGGCCCAATTCAGTCACACGTGCGCCAATACGCGCCGGCATCCGCTTCGATCTGTTCCCCGAGCAGAAGAGCAACTACGACTTCGTCAAGATCCTGATCAACGACGGCAAGGTCTGGGCCGTCTGGCGCGATGACACAACGTCGACCTACGCGTACGAGAAGACCATTGGAGACATGGGCACCAAGTATGCTGGCGCAACTCCGATCAACGACTATTTCGACATCCTCGTCAATGGGCAACGCAAAGGCGATGGCTCCAAGACCCTCACGGGCTTCGAGCTCTATCAGGGGGCATGCAGCGACAACACCTTGCCATTCGGCCGAGTCAACCAGGGAGACTCGATGCGCCTTGAGAACGGCTGCAACAAGGTTTTCCGCGTCAACTACGGCGTGATCTCCACCAGCGGTGTGAAGTCCATGGGCAACGGAAGCGCCCAACTCGTGGACCTGGACACGGGCCGGGCGTTCTTTGCATCCATGGCGAACGCTGCTGCAAACAGCGCCGCCAAAGAAGCAACCGTGGGCGCCAAGCTCTAAAGCAGACGCCCGCATCCATCGTCGCCAAGACCGTTGACGCTTTTCCAGGATCGCCAGGCGTCCTTGCCGTCAAGCCGAAACAGGTCCGTTGTTACAGCGCGGCGTTCAAGGCGCAGACTCGGGGCGTATGCGCTGAGTCTGGCACCTCGGTCGATGAGGTTGGCGCCGTCATTGAGGCTGGGATGCTTGTCCGGCTGCTCTCGTGGCCGATTCGACGAATTCCCGTCCCTGTTCAGCTAGTGCGGCGAGGCGCCGAACTCGGGGGTCGCCATCAGCGGGCAGAAATCCTTCAAGCAGGAACATCTTGTTTGGGCCTGTGACGTGTCCGATTTCTTGCTCGAGCGCGGCAGCCTGAGGATGCTCACCAGGCAATGGCTGAACGAGCCCAAGTTCGACGGCTTTCTGCAGGTGAGGGGAATTCAAAACGCCTGCAATTACGGCATGCAGTGGAGCATCCGATTGCACGACGGCTGACCAGATCTTCCCCAACTCATGCGGCGTGGTTTCGGGGCCGTATTCAGGCCGGCTGGTGGAACCAAAGAACCTGTAGCTCACTGCAGCCGGCACGAACCGGGTCGCTTCGGTCAACGCACGTTCGTCGTGGCTCGAGGCTGCCAGCACAAGCGCACGTGCTGTTTGAGCGTCCACGTCCTGCTTGACCTGCTTGTCCACCTTGCCTGAGAGGACGACCGCGCCGTAGGTGGTCACCGCGCAGATGAGCTCAGAGGCATGCACGTGCGCAAAGAAACCGCTCTCTCTTGCGGTTTCAAGCAGGGGTTTCATCAGACTCGCTTCGATAACGGGCGATTCCGCCGTCTCGATGCAATCCGAGCCACGCGCCGCCAGCAACCCAAACGCTTCCCCGCTCATGCTTTCGAGCAACGCGGCATGACCAGCTTTGCCGAAATCGCGCATCTTCGGCCCCAGCCCAAAAAGGAAATCAGCCATCGGGGCCTTGTCCGTACGAAAGACTTCCAAGGCATCGGCGAAGGAATTGCCGAGCGCCTTGCCCACAGTATCGGCATCAGAAATTTCCGCGAGCAACTGCTCGGGGACGGTCGGAACGGACAACTTGCTGGATCTCATGGCGTGGCCTACTAATCTCAATCAACCCTTGGAAACTGTATATGTCGAACCTGTACACCGATAGCACACAGGAACGATTGACTCTGCGTCAAATCTACCAGCAAGGGATGCTGTTGCGGTCCAAGCTGACAGCGCTCGAGCGCGAATTGTTCATGCCACGTGGCGGCGCAGCCGACATGGCAGAGGTGGCCTCGCAAAGCTGAACACGGCGACGAGTGGGAGCGCGGTCCTTTGATTTGCCCCGAGGGTCTGGGTGGCAAGGAGACCAGAGATGAGCAGAAGACCCCGCCGCAACCGCTCAGCGGTATTCAAGGCCAAGGTAGGGCTGGATGCCATTCGCGGCGAAAAGACGCTGGCGCAGACATCGACGGTTGATCTTCCAAAATCAAAGTGTCAGCACAATCGTGTCGAGGCTATCCCGATAGAGACATCACCCATGGTCTGGCCACGTGATCTCGACCCGATGAGATTGGCCTTGCACAACAGTGACGACAGCGGACCTCCGCTCAGGAGTAGCAATTGAACTCTGGCCCAGTCCTCTATGTGGGCGATCCTCACGGCTGCCTTAACCATGTCACCCAATACGCGAACGACTTGCATGCGTCCGCGGTCGTGCTTTTGGGCGACATCCAGCCTCTACGCCCCCTTCACGTCGAGCTCGAAGGCATCTTTGAGCGGGTGTGGTTCATTCATGGCAACCACGACACCGACTCGAAGCAAGACTTCGAGCATCTTTGGGACAGCAAGCTGGCCGATCGCAATGTCCACGGGCGTGTCGTCGTACTGCCCGACGGAACCCGCTTGGCCGGGCTCGGAGGCGTGTTTCGCGAGTCGGTCTATTACCCTGGCGTACGTGATTCAGAGCCGAGGTATCGGAACCGCACTGCACACGCAAGGCTTACGCCTCGGCAAGTCCGCTGGCGCAACGGACCAGCATTGCGACATTGGTCAAGCATCTACCCAGACGAAATCGACTCCCTCTCGGAGCAGGAAGCGGATGTACTGATCACCCATGAAGCGCCTGGTTATCACCCGAACGGATTCAGCATCCTCGACACGCTTGCACAAACGATGGGCGTGAAAGTCTCGGTTCACGGACACCATCACGACGCAATCGATTCAAGTAGCGATTGGCAAAGGCAGGGCTTCAAATCTTTTGGCGTTGGCCTGGCTGGCATCACCTCGATCGACCTGGAAGGCAATGCACTGGTCGTTGTTCCTGGACGGGATGACAGCTCCCGTAAAGCGCACCGGCAAGGCGCCTACGAAACCCTCAAGGCCTTCCGAGAGTGAGATGTGTGATGTTGCTGGGATCTTCCTGATGTCCTGCACGGCACGCTTGAATCAATGGTGCCGAGGAGTGGCACCGGATTGGGATCGGGGACGTCCCGCGCGCAATGCCCTACCGCCATCGCATCCATCTTGAGTCAAATGAGCCATGGGAAACTTGTCCAGCAATGCAAAAAAGACCCGCAATTAAAATAAAATGCGAATGTCTGATATCGCCAGGCCATAAAGCCCCGCATTTAATGCAACTTTATGTTGGCGTCAGAACTATACCTAACGCTTATTCCACCGTGACCGACTTGGCCAAGTTACGAGGCTTGTCCACATCCGTCCCGCGCGCGCAGGCCGTGTGATACGCCAGCAGCTGCAGCGGGATCACGTGCAGGATGGGGCTCAGGGCGCCGTAGTGTTCGGGCATGCGGATCACGTGCAGTCCCGGCTCGCTTTCGATCTGCGTGTCGCCGTCGGCGAAGACGTAGAGCTGGCCGCCGCGGGCGCGGACTTCCTGCATATTGCTCTTGAGCTTTTCGAGCAAGGTGTCGTTGGGCGCCACGGTGACGACGGGCATCTCGGCGGTGACCAGGGCCAGGGGGCCGTGCTTGAGTTCACCGGCGGGGTAGGCCTCGGCGTGGATGTAGCTGATTTCCTTGAGCTTCAGGGCGCCTTCCAGGGCGATCGGGTAATGCAGGCCGCGGCCGAGGAAGAGCGCGTTTTCCTTGCGGGCGAATTCTTCGCTCCAGGCGATGACCTGGGGCTCCAGCGCCAGCACGGCTTGCACCGCCACGGGCAGGTGGCGCAGAGCCTTCACATGCTCGGCTTCTTGCGCTTCGCTCAAGTGACCGCGGGTCTGGGCCAGGGCCAAGGTCAGCAGGAACAGACCCACCAGCTGGGTGGTGAAGGCCTTGGTCGAGGCCACGCCGATCTCAGCACCGGCGCGGGTGATGTAGGCCAGCTCGCACTCGCGCACCATGGCGCTGGTGGAGACATTGCAGACGGTCAGCGTGTGCTTCATGCCCTGGGCGCGGGCATGCTTGAGGGCGGCCAGGGTGTCGGCGGTTTCGCCGCTCTGGCTGATGGTCACCACCAGGGTGCGCGGGTTGGGCACGCTGTCGCGGTAACGGTACTCGCTGGCGATCTCCACGCTGGTGGGGATCTTGGCGATCGACTCCAGCCAGTACTTGGCGGTGGAGCCCGAGTAGTAGCTGGTGCCGCAGGCCAGGATCAGCACCGAATCGACCTCCTTGAAGATGCCGTAGGCACCGTCACCGAAGAGCTCGGGGCTGATGCTGGTGATGGACTCGAGCGTGTTGGCGATCGCCGTGGGCTGCTCGAAGATTTCCTTCTGCATGTAGTGGCGATAGGGGCCCAGCTCGGCCGCGCCGCTGTGGGCGTGCACCGTGCGCACCTCACGCTGCTGCGCTTCATAACGGCCGGTTTCAGCGTTCAGGCGGCTGATCCAGAAACGGCCCAGCTGCAGGTCCACCACATCGCCCTCTTCCAGATAGACGATCTGGTCGGTCACGCCGGCCAGGGCCATGGCGTCGGAGGCGACGAAATGCTCGCCATCGGCGGCCTCCATGCCCACGCCCAGCACCAGGGGTGAACCCTCGCGCGCCGCCACCACGCGGTGCGGCTCATCGCGGCAGAACACGGCCACGGCGTAAGCGCCCTTGAGGCGCGGCAGGGCTTGCTGCACGGCCTCCAGCAGATCACCTTGGTAGAGGTGGTCGATCAGGTGGGCGATGACTTCGGTGTCGGTCTGGCTGGTGAAGACATAGCCGCGGGTCTTGAGCTCGGCGCGCAGTTCGTCGTGGTTCTCGATGATGCCGTTGTGCACGAGTGCAATACGGCCAACGCTGTCCGAACCGGCGCTGGGGCCATGTGAGAAATGCGGGTGGGCGTTGTGCACGGCCGGGGCGCCGTGGGTGGCCCAGCGGGTGTGGGCGATGCCGGTGCCGGAGGCGATGCCGTCCTCGGCGGCCAGGCCGGTCAGCTCGGCCACGCGCGAGGTGCTGCGGGCGCGCTTGAGCCCGCCGTCCTGGTGCACCGCCACGCCGCAGGAGTCATAGCCGCGGTACTCGAGGCGCTTGAGGCCCTCGATCAGGATGGGGACGATATTGCGCTGGCTGACGGCACCGACGATTCCACACATGGCTCTGGTCTCCTGAAGATGTTGCGGTGCTCCGTCGCCGAGGACCTGAGCACGCTGCATGAGGTTGCAATGGAGCGCATCGTAGGCACAGGCATGAAATCATTGCTTTCAATTTTTCAATCAAATTGAAATAATCAATCACATATCACGCTCCGCGAGAGCATATTTCACAGAACGCATTGAAATGAACGATTCGATCGAACCATTGAGCCTGGATGCCACCGATCTGCGCATCCTGGAGCTGCTGCAACAAGACGCCTCGCTGTCCAACCAGGATCTGGCGCAGCAAGCCCATGTGTCGCCGGCCACCTGCCTGCGCCGGGTCAAGCGCCTGCTGGACAGCGGCATCATCGAGCGCCGCGTCGCCCTGCTCTCGGCCGAAAAATTGGGAGCCGGCCTGAGCGCCATCGTCGAGATCACGCTGGACCGCCAGGGCGCCGAGCACCTGCAGGCCTTTGAAGCCCGTGTGCTGGGCGAAGCAGCGGTGCAGCAGTGCTACCAGGTCTCGCCGGGGCCGGACTTTGTGCTGATCCTACAGGTGCCCGATATGGCGGCCTACCAAGCCCTGGTGCTGCGCCTGTTCACGCAGGATGCCAATGTGCGCAACGTCAAGGCCTTTTTCAGCGTGCGGCGCGGCAAATTCGAGCCGCGTATCGCCCTGCCCAAGCTCTGAAGCCCGTCACCCCACCAAAGCCAGGCGCCCAGAAAAAAGGCGACCCGAAGGTCGCCTTTCCTGTCGCCTGTGTCGTGCAGTGATCAGGCCTTGCGGCGGCGCACGCTGGCGCCCACGGCCAGCAGGCCCAGAGCCATCAAGGCATAGGTCTGCGGCTCGGGCACGGCCGTGATGGAACCGATCCATTCGGCATGCGAGAACACGGCCGTGGACGCAGCCAGGTCGCCGAAGCTGGAGTTGGTGCCAGCCAGGGCATCACAGTCTTCCACGCCGAGCGCGGCATTGCAGGCACCCCAGCCCCAGGAATGCACGCCAGCCAGCAGCCAGCGGTTGTTGTCGGCATCCCAGACGAAATCGCCGCCGCCGGAGTCACCGCCGGAGATTTGAGCCTCCAGGCCTGCACCCAAACCGGTGCTGCTGGTCCAGCCCGTACCCCAGGCGGCACCCAGGCGCGCGATGGCGTTCTTGGCGTTGCTGCCGTTGTCAAAGTCGCTGATGTACTCGACACCGAATGCACCCTGATCTGCCACGTCGATGGTGTTGTAGCCGTAGTGCGCCTTGCCCCAGTCGAAGCCGCCGCTGTTACCGGTGGCGCCGGTACCGGTCAGACCATAACCTGCCAGCAGGAAGTCTTTCTTCAGATCGTTGCTGGTGCTCAGGGCGAAGCCGTTGATGTCGGTGACGGCCTGGTCCAGCTTGACGATGGCGATGTCAGCGCCGGTGCCCAGGGCACCGGTCCAACCGCTGTGCACCCAAGCCTGGACCACATTGCGTGTCACGGCGCCTTGCTTGAAGTCCACCGTCATCGAGTTGAAGTTGTCTGCGCAGTGTGCAGCGGTCAACACATACTGGCCACCAGCCAGCAGGGATCCCGAGCAGATCCAGCCGCCTTGGTCATTGGAATAAAGCAAGCGGGCCACGCCATCGAGCGCACCGCTGTCAGCGCCGGGTTGCAGGACCCAGGAAGCCGGGTTGCCGGTGGAGACCACCAGAGCCTCTTTGCCGACGAAGTAATCGCTGGCAGAGGTTTGCGCCATGGCCGATGCGCTGGCCGTCAAGGCCACAGCGGCGGCGATCAGGCCGCGCTGCATGCGTGTGGAGGGGTGGTTCATAAAAAAGTTCTCCTCGAAGACTGTGTCTTTGTGTTGATGCGCGGAAGGGTGAGCACAGGCCATGAGCCCTCGTCGCCCAAGGCCCGCACCTCGCCTCCTGTTCGGAAGCGCGAGCCCGTGTGACCGCGCCGTGAATATGCCATGAGCCCAAGGCGCCATGCCCCCCGGATCACGGGCCGGGACAAACCCGGATTGCCCTCTGCGCCTCCATGACAAGCGCATGAAAAAAGCGACCCGAAGGTCGCTTGTTTGAGGCCCGAAACCCAGGCCGCGGCCCGGGCTTCGAGGCGGCCATGCTCAAGCCTTGCGACGGCGTGCAGCGGCGCCCACAGCCAGCAGGCCCAGAGCCATCAGCGCGTAGGTTTGCGGCTCGGGCACGGCGGTGACCGAAGCGATCCATTGGCCATGCGAGAACACCGCAGTGGAACCGGACAGATCGCCATAGCTGGCGCTGTTGTTCATGGCGTTGTCGCAGCCGCTCAGACCCAGGAAGTCGCAGGCGCCAAAACCATTCGTGGCATTGCCTTGCCAGCCCCAGGAATGCACGCCGGACAGCACCCACTCGGAGCCGTTCCAGACAAAGTCGCCGCCACCCGAATCGCCACCGGCGATCAGGCCTTCAACGCCGCCTTGGCCCAGATCGCTGCTGAACTGGTTGCCGGTGGCGTCGGCGATGCGTTGCAGGGTGTTGTTGGTTGCGGTGCCACGATCGAAATCGACCATATAGGTCACGCCATGGCGGTAGTAGTCGGGGTTGTAACCCCAGCCCGCGCCCAGGGTGTCACCCACGGCCTTGTTGAAGGTCTTGCTGTCGACGTCAAAGGTGTTGAAGGCGTAGTGGCCGTATGCGCCATCGTTCCAGTTGGTGCCGGAGTTGACGTTGGCGTTCTGGGTCGTGCCGTAGCCGGCCATGATGTGGGTCTTGCCCACATCGTTGGTGGTGCTCAGCTTGTAGCCCTGGATGGTGGTCACGGCCGCATCCAGCTTCAGGATGGCGATGTCCGAGCCGTTGTCGGCCGAGTTGTTGAAGCCTTGCCAGGCCGGGTGCAGGATGGCGTCGCCGACGGCGACGTTGCGGGTCACGGTGGCCGTGCCATTGAACCAGCCGAACTGCACCTTCATCGAAGTGAAGTCATCGGCGCAATGCGCCGCGGTCAGCACATACTGGCCACCGGCCAGCAGCGAGCCGGAGCAGCCATAGCTGCCGCCGCCGCTGGTGGTGAAGCTCAGACGGGCCACGCCGTCCAGCAGGCCGGCCACGCCGGCAATGCTCTGGCCGGGGGCGAAGCGCCAGTTCGAGGGCGAGCTGGTGTTGCCGGTCAGCGGGTCCAGATTGCCCAGGCCGCCCACGCTGCTGGGCAGGCTCTGGTTCGGCGCCTGCTGATTGCCCAGTGCCTGTGCGCCGCCGGCCATGGCCAACAAGGCGGCCGCCGCGATCCAGTGAAGAGTTGCTTTGTTCTGTGCCACGCTGAGTCCCTCTCGATGCTGTGCTTCTGTCTTGCGACGATCTGTCCACCCTGTTTGTGCTCTTCGGCTTCTGGCCGCGGCGGGTGGATTGTTTCGGGTTGGTTTCAAACAAACCCAGGTCGTGAATATGGCACGGCTTCCCAGCCCTTCACCCCCTTCAGCCGGGGCAGGAATTTCCACTAAGGGAAACCACCAGGAAGCGCGCTGCCGCCCTGCGAAGCGCACAAAGAGCAGCCGCGCAGGCCTCAGCTTTTCAGGATCAGCAAGCCTTTGAGGTACTCGCCCTCGGGGAAGCAGATAGTCTGCGGATGGTCGGGCGTCGCGCCGACGCGATCGAGGATGAAGCCATCGGCCTCGGCATCCAGGCCCGCACCGGCCACGATCTTGTGGAAGAGATCCGGGCTGATGCCACCCGAGCAGGAGAAGGTGAAGAGCACGCCGCCCGGTTTGAGCAGGCGCAGGCCGAGGCGGTTGATGTCCTTGTAGGCGCGGGCGGCGCGCTCGGCGTGGGCGGCCGTGGGCGCGAACTTGGGCGGGTCCAGCACGATGGCGTCGAACTGCCGGCCTTCTTTCAGAAAACCGCGCAAGGTGGCGTTGACATCGGCATCCAGCGCCCGGTGCAGCTCAGGCGCATAGCCGTTCAGCGCCACATGGGCCGTGGCGCGGGCCAGGGCCGGCGCCGAGGAGTCCACGCTGACCACCTCCTGCGCCCCGCCCGCCAGCGCCGCCACCGAAAAGCCACCCGTATAGCTGTAGCAGTTCAGCACAGACTGGCAGCCGTACTGGCGCACGGTGTCGGCGAACTTCTTGCGGTTGTCGCGCTGGTCCAGGTAGTAGCCGGTCTTGTGGCCCTCGGCCACGTCCAGACTCAGGCGCCACTGGTGTTCGCTGATCGTCACTTCCGTGGCGCCCTCGCCACGCAGCCAGCCGGTCACCTGGGGCAAGCCCTCCAACTCGCGCACCTGCGCATCCGATCGCTCGAACAGGCGGCTCAGGCCGGTGGCGGCCAACAGATGATCGGCGATGACCGCCTTCCAGCGCTCGGCGCCGCTGGACAGGAACTGGGCCACCAGGGTGTCGCCATAGCGGTCGACGATCAGGCCCGGCAGGCCATCGGCCTCGCCGTGAACCAGGCGCAGCGCATCCGAGGCAATCGGCAGGCGTGTGCGCACCGCCAGGGCGCGGTCCAGACGCTGGCGGAAGAAGCCAGCGTCGATGCGCTGGCCTTCATCAAAGCTCCAGGCGCGCAGGCGAATCTGAGATTGCGGGCTGAACGCCGCCCAGCACAGGAAGTCGCCCTCGGCCGACTCGACCCGCACCGTCTCGCCCGCATCAGCGCTGCCGCGTGCGATCGAACTCTCAAACACCCAAGGGTGACGGCGCTGCAGCGAGCGCTCTTTGCCGGCACGGATGACGATTTTTTTCATCGCTTCGCTTTCTTCTTTGGAGGTGTGGATGCCGCGGCTCAGCGCGTCAGGCTGCCAAAGGCATAGCCGACCGAGACATTGAGCAGGCTGGTGCTTTGCTTGTCGCCACGCAGGCTGCGCCACTGGCCCAGGCCCACGCGCAGGCGCAGGCGCTCTTCCTGGCCCAGACTCAGCTGGGTCCAGGCCTCGCCCTGCGCCACGGCGCCACCGGCCACGGCCACCCCGCCGCCGCCGGCCGCGCCGGCCATCAGCTCGGCGCCCACGCTCCAGCGCGGCTGGGCCGCCCAGGGCCGCGCTTGCACGCCCAGACCCACCAAACCATAGGAGTAGGCGCCAGCCGAGCCCCAAGCCGCACTGCCGGCCTGGCCGATGCCGTAGACATGGGGCGTCAGCTCGCGCGTCATCATGAGGCCCAGCTGGGTGATGGACTCCTGGCGGCCATCCTTGAAGCGGACCTTGCCCAGGTGTTGAACGCTGGTGAACAGCTGCTGGGTGCGCACCACGCCGGGCTTGCTCTCTTCCATGCCCCAGGCATTGAAGCTGGGCGGGCGGTCCAGCGGCAGGCTCAGGCCCAGGCGCACAAAGCCGGACTTGAAGTTGCCGGCGGTCGCGCGGGCCAGGCCCGCATCCAGGCGCAGGCTGGGGCCCCAAGGGGTTTGCCAACGCAAGCTGGGGCCGGCGCGCAAGAGCCAGCCGCTGCCGGTGTCGATATTTCCGCCGCCGCCCAGGCCCACGGCCAGTTGGCCGCCCAGGCGCAGCGAGGGGTGGCCAATGGCCCAGTCCTGGCCCGCATTGGCCAGCACTTCCATATAACCATCAGCGCCCCCCTGGGCCGCGCCCGAGGCTTCCACACCCCACCAACTGCCCTCGGCGATGTAGTGGCGCAGATCGGCGCCGGCCTTGCCCATGCGGGCCGTGCTGGCCACACCACTGCGGTTGCGCGTGCCGGCACGCGGCTTGTAGAGGCCGCCTTGCACGGTGATCTCGTCAAAGCCCAGGCCGGTGCGCTGGGTGGAGCGGCCGAAGCGTCCGGCATCGGTGGGTGCAAAGCTGCTGAAGCTGGCGGCACGGCCGAGCACAAAACCGATGCTGCTGCCCTTCACATTGCCACTGGGAAAGCTCACATGGCTGAGTGCCACGCCCGAATACCAGGCCCCCGCTTCGGTGCGCAAGGACAGCTCGGGCCGCAGCATCAGGCCACCGCCAAAACGCACCTCGGACGAACTGAGGCCACCTCCCGCGCCGGCATACAGGCTGGCCGCCAGATGGGTGTTCTGGCCCAGGCGCCAGCGTCGCTGCGCGGTCAGGCCGACCGTGAACACGCCGCCGTAATTGCCTTTGGCGGCACCGTAGACGCTGGGGCCAAAACCCCAGTCTTCATCGATGGCCATCAGATAGCTGCCGCCCAGCAGGGCGATGCGCTTGCCGGTGGGCAGGCGCAGCGGTGTCCAGTTGGCCTCGATGGCTGCCGGGCGGGTTTCGCTGATGCGAGCCAGCACCGGTGCCTCGCCATTCGGCTGGGTGGTCTGTGCAGCCGCACTGAAAGCCAGCAGAGCGCCGGCGCCGATCCAGGCAAAAGTTGTGGACATGGTTGAGAAACGGAAAAGAAAGACGGTGAACTAGGGCTTGTCGGACGGCGCGGCCTGCTTCTTGGCGCGCGGGTGGGCGCTGTCGTAGACCCGCGCCAGATGCTGGAAATCCAGCTGGGTGTAAATCTGCGTGGTGGTGATGTGGGCATGACCCAGCAGCTCCTGCACCGCGCGCAAATCGCCACTGGACTGCAGCACATGGCTGGCAAAAGAGTGGCGCAGCATGTGCGGATGCACATGGGTGGGCATGCCCGCTGCCAGCGCACGCGCCTTGAGCCGAAGCCGGATCTGCGAGGCACCGAGGCGAGCACCGCGCGGGCCGACAAACAGCGCCGGCTCCTGCGCCGCAGCCAGCTGCGGCCGCAAGGCCAACCAGGCCCGCACGGCCTGCAAGGCGGCTTGGCCGATGGGCACGGAGCGGCGTTTCGCGCCCTTGCCCAGCACATGAGCCTCGGCCGACTCCAGATCCAACCAGCCGCGCGCCTGCGGGCCAGCGCAGGCATCCAGCCCCTCCAGCTCGCCCACGCGCAGGCCGCAGCCGTAGAGCAGCTCGACCAGGGCATGGTCGCGCGCCTCCAGGCGCGGGTCTTGCCCGGCGCTGTCGTCGCGGTAACTGGCCAGCTGCACGGCATCATCCACCGCCAAGGCCTTGGGCAGGGGCTTGGCCGATTTGGGTGGCCGCAAGCCATCAAAGGGGTTGAAGGCCACGCGCCCTTCCCGGCCCAACCAGCGGTAGAGGCCCCGCCAGACCGAGAGCAGCAAGGCAATGCTGCGCGGCCCCAAGCCAGCCCGTCCCTCGCTGGATGCATGCAGACGCGCCGCCCAGCGCCTCGCCTGCGCGCTGCTCAGTTGCAACAGATCGATGCCCGCATCCTCGGCCAGAGCCTGCAAGCGGCGCAGGCCATCGGTGTAGATCACCAAGGTGCGCGCTGACAGGCGGCGCTGCACCCGCACATGGTCGAGATAGGCCTGCAGCAAGGGCGCCAGCGGCCCCGCTTCGGCAGGCCGCTCGGAGGCTGCCGCGTCAGTCGGCCTGCGCTGCGGGCTCATCAGCGGCGGGCGCCGGTGCGGCTGGCAGCCAGCGGGCCAGGGCCGCGCTGGCGATATCGCCCACGCGGGTCAGAAACTCGGTGCCCATCTCGGCCGTGTAGCGGGTCGGGTCGGGCGAGCCCAGCACCAGCAGGCCAAAGCTGCGCGCCGGCGTGCCGTGTTGCAAGGGAATCAGGGCCAGGGAGGTGGCGCCGCCCTCGCTGCCATCGGCGGCCTGCAACCAGCCCGCCGCTTCGAAGCCCGAATTGACGCCGCAGTAGGGCTGGCTCAGGCTGGAGGCAAAGCTCTTCACATCGGTGCTGACCGGGCGCGCGCATTCATGCTCGGCAAAGGCCGCATCCACGCCCCAGAGGCGCAGGCCGGCTTGCGGGATCAGGAACTGGTGGCGCAGCTCTTTCAGCAGCACGGCCGGCAACTCGGCCGTGGCCACGGTCAGCATCAAGGCCTGGGTCCAGCGGTGCAGGCGGTCGGCAATGGCCACGTTCTCCTGGCCATTGCGGATCATCTCGATGATCTTCTGCTCCAGGCCCTTGATCTTCTCGCGCAGCATTTCGGCCTGGCGCTCTTGCAGGGACACGGCGCGCGCACCATGCGGGTGGCTCAGCTGCACCTTGGCCAGCAACTCGGCGTGGCGCTCGAAAAAGCTGGGGGTGCGGGCCAGAAAGTCGGCGATGTCCTGCTCGGTGACGGTGGGGGCTTGGCTGCTCACAGCGAGATCTCTCCTTCAAACACGGTTTGCGCCGGCCCGGTCATGATGACCGGCGCGTCCAGGGCCGCCGATGACGCGTTGGCCCCGGCCCATTCAATCTTCAAATCACCGCCGTGGGTCTGCACCTCGACGGCGGCATCGAGCAAGCCCAGGCGCATGCCAGCCACCACGGCCGCACAAGCGCCGGTGCCGCAGGCCAGGGTCTCGCCGGCATCGCGTTCGAACACGCGCAAGCGCACCGCCGAGCGCGACACGATCTGCAAGAAGCCGACATTGACCTTGCGCGGGAAACGCGCATGGGTTTCGACCTGGGGGCCGAGCTGCGCCACCGGGCTTTGGTCCACATCGTCCACCAGCATCACCGCATGCGGGTTGCCCATGGACAGCACGGCGACTTCAACGCCAAGATCCGCCAGCGGCCAGAGCTCGAAACCTCCTTGCAGCCGCGGGCTCAGGCCCTCGGCATTGAAAGGCACACGGGCCAGCTCGAAGATGGGCGCGCCCATGTCCACGCTGACCCGGCCATCGTCGCGCAGATGCAGCTCCAGGCGCTTGTTGACCGTTTCGACCGTGATGCTGCGCTTGGCCGACAGGCCTTTCTCGTTCACATAACGCACAAAGCAGCGGGCACCGTTGCCGCAGTGCTCCACCTCGGCACCGCTGCTGCCGTTGAAGATGCGGTAGCGAAAATCCACGCCAGGCGTGCTGCTGGACTCGATCACCAGGATCTGGTCACAGCCGACGCCAAAGCGGCGGTCGCCCAGGCGTTGCAGTTGCGCGGGGCTGAGGGTCAGGGCTTGCTGGGTCGCGTCGATGACACAGAAGTCATTGCCCGCGCCCTGCATCTTGGTGAAGCGCAGGTTCATCGCGGCATTATCAGGCCAGGCCGCCGCCCGCCCGGCTCAGTACAGAGAAGCTTCGCCCTCGGGCCGGGTCTTGAAACGCTTGTGCACCCAAAGGTACTGGGCCGGATTCTCGCGAATGCGCGCCTCCAACCAAGCGTTGAGCGTGCGCGCATCGGCCTCCAGATCGCCGCTGGGGTAGCCGGCCGGCGCCTCGAAGGCCTCGATCAGATAGCCCTGACCGCCCGGCTTCATGGTCACCACCAGGGGCTGCACCGTCATGCCCATGCTGCGCGCGATCTTGGCCGGGGCCAGCAGGGTGCAGGCGGGCACACCGAAAAAGGGGATAAAGGCCGAGTCCTTGGCACCGAAGTCCATGTCCGGCGCGTTCAAGAAGGCATAGCCTTCGCGGATCAGGCGCAGCACCGGGCGGATGCCGTCGTGGCGGTCGACAAACGCGGTCTTGCCGAAGCGGGCGCGCCCGGCCAGCAGCTGGGCGTCGAACACCGGATTGCTCTGGCGCGAGTAGACATCCACGCCAGGGCAGGTCTGGTTCAGCATCAGGGCCGGCGCCGCCCACTCCAGGCCGGCGAAATGCGGCAGCAACCACATCACCGGGGTCTCGGCCCGCTGGGCCAGCTGGATGTCGCCCTTGATCGTCATCAGGCGCTGCAGACGTTCGGCCGAGGCGAACCAGAGCAGGCCGCGCTCCAGCACGCTGCGGCCCATCCAAGCGAAATGCTCGCGCGCCAGGGCCTGGCGCTGGGCCGCGCTCAGCTCCGGAAAACAGAGCTCGATATTGCGCAAGGCGATGCGCCGGCGCGAGCGGGCCGCCCACCACAGCAGCCGCCCCAGGCCGCGGCCCAGGGCGGCCAGCAGCGGCAGCGGCAGAAAGTGCAGCAGCCAGAGCAGGCCGACGAGGAATTTGGCGCCCCAGATGGACAGCATTCAGCGCTCCGACTCAACGACAGGACCGGCTGCAGGTCCAGCCGCTGGCGCCGGCACGGCCGTCGGCGCAGCACCGATGTCCAAGCCACGTGGCTGCTTGTAGCGGTGGTAGCCCCAGAGGTACTGGCTGGGCGCTTGGAGAATCAGCTCTTCCATGGATCGATTGATATGAAGGGCGGCCGATTCTGGCGTCAATTCACGGCCGATCTCGGGGCCGGGTCGCACATGCACCACGAAACCCCGGCCTTTCTCTAGACGCTCGCCCCAAATCAGCAGGGCACGCGCGCCGGTCTGCTGCAGCAGGCGGCTGGCCAGGGTCATGGTGTAGGCCGGATGGCCGAAGAACGGCGCCCAGACACCCAGACCCTCGGGGGGCACCTGGTCGGGCAGCAGGCCGATGGTGTGGCCCTGGCGCAGAGCACGGATCATTTGCCGCACGCCGGCCAGGTTGGCTGGGGCCGTCTCCAGGCCCGGGCGGCCACGCGAGCCGTCCACCACCTCACGCAACCAGGCCTGGCGGGCCGGGCGGAACAGCACGGTGATGGGGGCATTGGCACTTTCGGCAAATCGCTCGGCATAGGCCTGGGCACAGATTTCGAAGCAGGCCAGGTGCGGCGTCATCAGCACCAGACCGCGCCGGTCCTGCAAGGCCTGCTCGATCAGCTCGGCGCCGTCCCAGCGGACGCGCTCGCCGAGCGGCGTGCCCGCCGGGCGCAGCCAGAGCCAGGGCAACTCGGCAATCATGCGCCCCGCCGCCGCCACGCCGCCGCGCACGGCCGGCCAGGCCAGGCCGGCCTGAGCCACATTGGCGCGGTAACGGCGCCGGTAGGTCGGCGAGGCCCAGAAGGTCAGCCAGCCCGCCATCGCGCCGACGGCATGGAGCAGACGCAAGGGACATTTAGAAAGAAGGCGAAGGAGCAGGAACATATTTCTATAATCAGCGCATCGCCGAGTTACTGAACAACTTGCGGGGCGATGCGGGCTTTATTCATGTGATTGAAGTCCCGCCGGGCAGCGATGCTCAACAAATGCTGCTAAAGCGTTCGCCGCGTCTCCAAACCAGACAGTCCGGCAACGCCGTCGAACTATCAAAGGAGTGTAAAAGTGGCGAACGATTTTCTCTTTACTTCGGAATCGGTTTCTGAAGGTCACCCGGACAAGGTGGCTGACCAGATCTCTGACGCGATTCTCGACGCAATCTTCACCCAAGACCCCTTGTCGCGCGTGGCAGCCGAAACCCTGACCAACACGGGTCTGGTGGTGCTGGCCGGTGAAATCACCACCAACGCCCATGTGGATTACATCCAGGTGGCGCGCGACACCATCAAGCGCATTGGCTACGACAACACCGAGTACGGCATCGACTACAAGGGTTGCGCCGTGCTGGTGGCCTACGACAAGCAGTCGAACGACATCGCCCAGGGCGTGGACCGCGCCAGCGACGACCATCTGAACATCGGCGCCGGCGACCAAGGCTTGATGTTCGGCTACGCCTGCGACGAGACGCCCGAGCTGATGCCGGCACCGATCTACTACGCCCACCGTCTGGTCGAGCGCCAGGCGCAGATGCGCAAGGACGGCCGCCTGCCCTTCCTGCGCCCGGACGCCAAGAGCCAGGTGACCATGCGCTATGTGGACGGCAAGCCGCACAGCATCGACACCGTGGTGCTGTCCAGCCAGCACGCGCCCGAGATGAGCGACGGCGCCAAGATGAAGCCCGCGTTCATCGAAGCGGTGATCGAGGAGATCATCAAGCCGGTGCTGCCCAAGGAATGGCTGAAGGACACGAAGTACCTGATCAACCCGACTGGCCGTTTCGTCATCGGCGGCCCGCAAGGTGATTGCGGCCTGACCGGCCGCAAGATCATCGTCGACACCTACGGCGGCGCCTGCCCGCACGGCGGCGGCGCCTTCTCGGGCAAGGACCCGAGCAAGGTCGACCGCTCGGCCGCCTATGCCGCCCGTTATGTGGCCAAGAACATCGTCGCCGCCGGCCTGGCGCGCCAGTGCCAGATCCAGGTCGCCTACGCCATCGGCGTGGCTCGCCCGATGAATGTGACGGTCTACACCGAAGGCACCGGCGTGATCAGCGACGACAAGATCGCCGCCCTGGTCAACGAGCACTTCGACCTGCGCCCCAAGGGCATCATCCAGATGCTGGACCTGCTGCGCCCGATCTACGCCAAGACCGCCGCCTACGGCCACTTCGGCCGCGAAGAGCCCGAGTTCACGTGGGAACGGACCGATAAGGCTGCAGCACTGCGTGCTGCAGCTGGGCTGTAAGCCCACCTCGCGCCAGCGAGGCATCGGTTCGTGGGCGATGCTCATGTTGCACAGCAACGTGAGCAGAGACCAACGGACTGACAAAGCGGCGGCGCTGCGTGCAGCGGCTGGCCTTTAAGGGCCAGAAGACGCCGCAGGCGAACCCGCCGCTTTGGGGCTTTGCTCATATCGCGCAGCGATGTGAGCAAAGCCCACAAGGCTGCAGCGCTGCGTGCAGCGGCTGGGCTGTAAGCCCACCTCGCACAGCGAGGCTTGCACCAGACAGGCCCACGCACCAACAGAAAGGCCGCTCCGGCATCCCCGGAGCGGCCTTTTTTCTTGGCCTGCGCGCTTCAGCTCAAGCCGCAGAATTTCTTGAACGGCGCCAGCACCGCATCGCCGCGGAAGGGCTTGACGATCCAGCCGGTTACGCCGACATCCTTGCCGCGCGAGCGCATGGCGGGGTTGTCTTCGGTGGTGAGCATGATGATGCGCACATCCTTGTTGCCCAGCTCCTTGCGGATCTTCTCGGCCATGGTCAGGCCGTCCATATTGGGCATGTTGACATCGCTGACGATGAGCTTGATGCCGGGGTCGCTGCGCAGCTGCAGCAGGCCATCGCGCCCATCGGTGGCCACGGCGACCTGAAAGCCGTTCTGGCTCAGGTAACCGGCCACGATTTCGCGCATGGTGTTGGAGTCGTCAACCACCAGAACATTCGCCATCTTGTTTCCTCCTCGCGCCAACCTCGAGGGTCACGCTGGGCTTGATTGATTGATTGATTGATTGAGTATGTAAAAGATTGGGCAAGAGCTTTGGCCGCGCTCAACGCTCAAAAGAGTTCCAGCTCGCCGGTGGGGCCGACCTCGGGCGCCTCGGCGTCGAACTCGGCGAACTCATCGGGCGACCAGTGCAGATTGAAGATGAAGCGCTGCACGATCATCAGCGGCGGCAGGCCCGGCCGGAAGGGATCGGAGAGCTGGTAGCGGATGCACAGCTGTGGGTCCTGCGAGCCAAAGGAGATGTATTTGTGCTCGTGGTTGATGACGATGGGCACCTGGGTCTGCTGGTTGGCAAAGGCCTTGGGCGGGATGTAGCGATTCTTGAACGCACCCCAGATCAGGTTGGTGGTCTCGCCCAGCATGTGGTTGAGCTCGCGGAAATTCAGGTCGCCACCGATGCCGGCGTAGCTGAAGCCCTGGATCAGGCCCTGGCGCAGCGCGCTTTCCTCGGTCTGCAGCATCATGTAACCGCGGCACCAGGTGCTCTCGATGGCGATCAGGGTGGAGACCTCGCCGTGGATGATGCGGTCGTGCACCACATAGGGCGACTCGGACACCACCAGGGCATTGGGGAACATGGCGGCCAGGGCCGAGCGGGTCAGCTCGACGATGCCGTAGACCAGGCGCGTCGGGTAGCGCAGGCTGAAGATCGAGTACTCGACCGCGGCCTTGAGGTGGTCCAGGTCGCCGGTGTTCCAGCGGTGGCGCACCACTTTTTCTTCCTCGGGCGTGAGCGGCCGGTCGGTGGTGCGGCGCAAAAAGATGGGCAGCTCGGGCCGCAGCTTGTGGATGGCGCGCGCCAGGTGCAGACCGTCCTCGCCCTCGCAAGGCAGGTCTTCTGCCAGCAGCACCCCGCCGAGGTCCTTGTTCTGGGCCAGGGTGGCCAAGGCATCGGCTGACGAGCGGGGAAAGGCCATCAGGCCCACGGACTGGCAAAACTCGGTCAGCACCTGGTACTGCGCGGCGTCATGCTCCAGCAGCAGTACCTTGGCTTCAAGTTGGGTGGTTTCGGTCATGATGCGTCCACGGAAAAGCCATCCTGGCCTGCACGCAGGCCGACACCGCCCAGTGGCCCGGGCGTTCTCGGTTTTCGGCAGCCGGCGGCAAAGGTTGAGGGCAATTGCAGGCCGGGGATCGCACAGCAGCCCAGGTTTCACCTGACGCCCCCGCCTCGGGCGGCGGCCACAATGCCGGCATGCCTGCTGTACCCTCGTCCCGTTCGACCCCATTCACCCCGCCGGCGCAGCTCAGCGCCACGCAGCTGGCCCTGCTGGCCGGGCTCAATCTCGCCGTGCTGGCCTGGAGCCGCCTGGGTGCCTTCGATGCCGCCACCTGGTGGATGGAGGTGGCGCCGGTGCTGCTGGTCTGGCCGCTGCTGCTGGCCACGCAGCGGCGCTTCCCGCTCACGCCCTTGCTGCTGGGCCTGATCTTTGTCCACGCCCTGATCCTGATCGCTGGCGGCCACTACAGCTACGCCCGCGTGCCCCTGGGTGACTGGCTGCGCGAGATGTTGGCCCTGGGCCGCAATCCCTACGACGGCCTCGGCCATCTGGCGCAAGGCTTCATCCCCGCCATCGCAGCACGCGAGCTGCTGCTGCGCAAGACCGGGCTGCAGCGCGGCGGCTGGCTGTTCACCGTGGTGACGGCCTGCTGCCTGGCCATCAGCGCCATCTACGAACTGATCGAATGGGGCGCCGCGGTGGCCCTGGGTCAGGGCGCCGATGAATTCCTGGGCGCCCAGGGCGACCCCTGGGACACGCAGAAAGACATGACCCTGGCCTGGCTGGGCGCCATGCTGGCCCAGCTGCTGCTGGCGCGCGCCCATGACCGCGCGCTGGAGCGCCTCGCGCAGAACTGACACCAAAGCCCATGCCCGCCGCCGCCCTCACCCTGACCCTGCCCGATCTGCGCCGCTACGCCGTGGCGCGCAGCCTATTCAAGCCCACCAGCCTGCCCCAGGCCATCCAGCGCCTGGGCTTTGTCCAGGCCGACCCGATCCGCGCCCCGGCGCGGGCGCAAGACCTGACCCTGAGGCACCGCGTCAAGGACTACCGCGCCGGCGATCTGGAGCGCCGCTACACCCGGTTGGCGGTGGAAGAGGATTGCCTGGTCAACTACGGCTTCCTGCCGCGCGAGCACCTCAAGCTCATGCATCCGCGCAGCGCCAAGCGCGCCTGGGACGCCAAGACGCGCGCTCAGGCCGAGGCCATCCAGGCCTTTGTGCAAGCGAAGGGGCCCTGCCACCCGCGCGAGATCCAGCAGCATTTCAATCTGGGCTCCACCCGCAATGCCTGGGGCGGCAGCAGCAATGCCACCACCCATTTGCTGGACGGCATGCATTACCGCGGCCTGCTGCGCGTGCAGCAGCGTGAGCAAGGCCAGCGCATCTACAGCGCCGTGGCCCACACGCCCGATCCGCGCACACCGCACGAGAAAGCCCAGGCCTTGCTGGATCTGGTGCTGGCCAAGTACGCGCCCCTGCCTTCGCGCAGCCTCGGCCATTTGTGCAGCCTGCTCGGCTATGGCGCGCCACACCTGCGCGGCGAGCTACGCCAGGTGCTGGCCCAGGCGCGCAAGACCTGGCCCCAAGCCCAGGTCGAAGGCCAGACCTGGTTCTGGCCCGAGGGCGAGAACCCCGGCTCCAAGCGCTGGAAGCTGGACGAAGCGGTGCGCCTGCTGGCCCCCTTCGACCCCGTGGTCTGGGACCGCCTGCGCTTTGAACAATTCTGGGGCTGGGCCTACCGTTTCGAGGCCTACACGCCCGCGCCCAAGCGCAAGCTGGGCTACTACGCCCTGCCCCTGCTCTGGCGCGGCGAGGTGATCGGCTGGGGCAATGTCAGCAGCGCCGAGGGGCGCTTGCAGGCACAGCTGGGCTATGTGGCCGGCAGGGCGCCCCGCGAGCCCGGCTTCAGCGCCGCGCTGGACGAAGAACTGGCCGCCATGGCCCGCTTCCTGGGTGTGGATGCCCCCTGAGTCCTGAGCTCGGGCCGGGATTGGCGGGAAAACCCGGCCTGTTCCAAGCGCGAAAGTGGCGCTTGCGACTAGAATTCGTCCGTTCCGAGGAGCGTTGCAACCTGCCGGTCTGGCTTCAGACCCCCAGGCCAGGCTCGGAAAAATTTGCACAGCGGCCTCGTCATCCCCTCGGCCCTGTTCATTGGCAACCGCGCTCACCCGCTGACGTCCTTGCGTGGGTGAACGGTTGCATGCATCAAACCAGGGTTCGGAGCACCGAACCGGTTTTTTTCGTCCTCCCCCTCCTCCAGGCAATGAATGCAGCGGCTTCATATTTCGCATGAAGGAGCTGATCCATGACCGCCCAAACCACCACCTCGCTGGCCGCTGACCAGTACCACATTGCCGACCTGTCCCTGGCCGCCTGGGGTCGCAAGGAACTGACGATTGCCGAGAGCGAAATGCCGGCGCTGATGGCCATTCGCAAGGAATACGCCGCCACCCAGCCGCTCAAGGGCGCCCGCATCACCGGCTCGCTGCACATGACCATCCAGACCGGCGTGCTGGTCGAAACCCTGCAAGCGCTGGGTGCCGAAGTGCGCTGGGCCTCGTGCAATATCTTCTCGACCCAGGACCACGCCGCCGCCGCCCTGGTGGCCCGTGGCACGCCGGTGTTCGCCTACAAGGGCGAGACCCTGGAAGACTACTGGGACTACACGCACCGCATTTTTGAGTTCGCCGGCAAGGGCGAGCCAGGCGAAGGCCCGAACATGATCCTGGACGACGGCGGCGATGCCACGCTGCTGATGCACCTGGGTCAGAAGGCCGAGAAGGACCTGTCGGTGCTGGACAAGCCGGGCAGCGAAGAAGAGCGCATCCTGTTCGCCGCCATCAAGGCCAAGATCGCTCAAGACCCGACTTGGTACACCCGCAAGAGCGCCGAGATCATCGGCGTGACCGAAGAGACCACCACCGGCGTGCTACGCCTGAACGAAATGGCGGCCAAGGGCAGCCTGCTGTTCCGCGCCATCAACGTCAATGACTCGGTGACCAAGAGCAAGTTCGACAACCTCTACGGCTGCCGCGAATCGCTGGTGGACGCCATCAAGCGCGCCACCGACGTGATGGTGGCCGGCAAGATCGCCGTGGTGGCAGGCTACGGTGACGTGGGCAAGGGCTCGGCCCAGGCCCTGCGCGCCCTGTCGGCGCAAGTCTGGGTGACCGAGATCGACCCGATCTGCGCCCTGCAAGCCGCCATGGAAGGCTACCGCGTGGTGACCATGGAATACGCGGCCGACAAGGCCGATATCTTCGTCAGCGCCACCGGCAACAAGAACGTGATCCGCTACGAGCACATGGCCGCGATGAAGAACAACGCCATCGTCTGCAATATCGGTCACTTCGACAACGAGATCGATGTCGCCTCGCTGTCCAAGTGTGGCTGGGACGAGATCAAGCCGCAGGTCGACCACGTCATCTTCCCCGATGGCAAGCGCATCATCCTGCTGGCCAAGGGCCGTCTGGTGAACCTGGGCTGCGGCACGGGTCACCCGAGCTATGTGATGTCGTCCAGCTTCGCCAACCAGACCATCGCCCAGATCGAGCTGTTCGCCCACAAGGACGCCTACGACATCGGCAAGGTCTATGTGCTGCCCAAGCATCTGGACGAGAAGGTGGCCCGCCTGCAGCTGACCACGCTGAATGCGCAGCTGAGCGAATTGAGCGATGAGCAGGCGGCGTACATCGGGGTGCCGAAGACCGGCCCCTTCAAGCCCAACACCTACCGCTATTGATCGGAGGAGGGCTACTGCGCGGCGCTCAGGCGTCGTTGGGCGGTGCTCGGAATCCTCAGGTACCCCAAGTACCTTCCGGTTCCGGCGCTCCGTCCGCCTAGCCTGAGCACCGCTCGCTACGCCCTGGCAAGACTGAGTTTCCTTTTCACCTATGCGCGCTGATCAACTGTTAGTTTCCAAAGGCCTGGCGCCGACTCGTTCGGCGGCGCAGCGGCTGATTTCGGCCGGCGCGGCGCAGTGGCGGGCGCCCAAGGACTGGCAGGCCATCCGCAAGGCGGGTGAAGAGTTGCCGGAGCATTGTGAGCTGCGCGTCAGCGATGACGCAGAGTTGCGCTTTGTTTCGCGCGGCGGGCTCAAGCTGGAGGGCGCGCTGCAGCAAAGCGGCCTGGATGTGCGCGGCCTGACGGTGCTGGACATGGGCCAGAGCACCGGCGGCTTCACCGACTGCCTGCTGAAAGCGGGCGCGGCCAAGGTCGTGGGCGTGGACGTGGGCCACAGCCAGCTGCATGAACAGCTGCGCCAGCACCCCCAGGTGGTAGGGCTGGAGCATCTGCATGTGCGCGAGCTGGCCGGTTCAGCCTTGGCGCAGCACGCGCCGCCCGAGGGCTTTGCCCTGATCGTCGGCGACCTCAGCTTCATCTCCATGCTGGGGGCCTTGCCGCATCTGGCGGCTTGGCTGGCGCCCCAGGGTCAGGTCTTGCTGCTGGTGAAGCCGCAGTTCGAGCTGGGCAAGAAAGCCTTGGCCCGCGGCGGCCTGGTCAAGGACGCCAAGCAATACCCGCTGCTGGAAACCCAGGCCCGCCAGGCCGCCCGAGATCAGGGCTGGCAGGTGCTGGGCTATTTTGAGAGCGCCATCACCGGCGGTGACGGCAACAAGGAATTTTTCCTCTGGGCGCAGGCACCAGAGCATGCGAAAGACAAGCCATGAGTACTGCAACACCCCGCGTGCCCGTCAGCTTCGAGTTCTTCCCGCCCAACACCCCGGTGGGCACCGAGAAGCTCAAGACCGTGGTGCAAGACCTGAGCGTGCTGAATCCGCATTACTTCAGCGTCACCTACGGCGCCGGCGGCTCCACCCGCGAGAAGACCCTGAGCACGGTGATGGACATTGCGGCCGCTGGCTATGAGGCCGCACCGCATCTGTCCTGCGTGGGCTCCACGCGCGAGAACATTGCCGAAATCTTGGCCACCTACCGCGCGCAAAACATCCGCCGCGTGGTCGCCCTGCGCGGTGATCTGCCCAGCGGCACGGCCACCGCTGGTGAATTCCGTTATGCATCGGAGCTGGTCGCATTCATCCGCGAAACTCAGGGCCCGGACTGGCAGATTGAAGTGGCCGCCTACCCCGAGTACCACCCGCAGCAACGCTACGCGGCCAAGGACCTGCAGCACTTCGCCGCCAAGATGCGCGCGGGCGCCAACTCGGCCATCACGCAGTTCTTCTTCAACCCGGACGCCTACTTCCACTTCGTCGACGAAGTGCGCAAGCTGGGCGTGGACGCACCCATCGTGCCGGGCATCATGCCCTTCCACAACTACGCCCGCATCGCGCAGTTCGCCGCACGCGACGGCATCGAGATCCCGCGCTGGGTGGCGCTGAAGATGGAGGGCTATATGGACGACGCGGCCAGCATCCGCGAGTTCGGCCTGGAGGTGATGACGCGCGTCTGCGAGCGCCTGATCGCCGGCGGCGCGCCCAGCATCCACTTCTATACGCTCAATCAATCGGCGCTGACGCTGGCGTTGTGCAAACGCCTCGGCCTCGGCTGAGTTTCTTGCGTCAGATCAATTCCAAACGGCCCTCCTCGCGAGGGCCTTTTTGCGTTTGCGCCAGATCAAGGGTTAACCCCTTGCGCAGCGATTCAATGGCTTCCATCGGGAACAGATTTGATTGATCCCATACCTAGGAAGCCAAAAAATGATCTCCAAGACTTTTGCTCGCACCGCCGCCGCCGCCCTGGCTCTCGCCACCCTAGCTGGCGCTTCCTTCAACGCCGCAGCCCAAGAAAGCCCCTGGCTGATGCGCGTGCGCGCCGTGAACCTGGATTCGGCAAACAAGGACAGCACCGGCCTGGGCCTGACCGTGAACAACAAGGTCATCCCTGAAGTGGACTTCAGCTACTTCGTGACCCCGAACTTCGCCCTGGAACTGATCCTGACCGTGCCGCAAAAGCACACCCTGAAGTCCAAGGGCACCGACATCGGCTCGCTGAAGCACCTGCCCCCGACCCTGTCGGCCCAGTACCACTTCAACCCGACCGGCGGCTTCCGCCCCTACGTCGGCGCCGGCGTGAACTACACCAACTTCTCGGCCGTGAAGTTCGACGCCGCCGTGGACGCTGCCCTGCATCCCAGCATCAAGCGCAACAGCTACGGTCTGTCCTTCCAAGTCGGCGCTGACATCGAGCTGAGCAAGAACCTGTACCTGAACGTGGACGTGAAGAAGGTCCAAATCGGCACCAAGGTCTACTCCAGCGGCACCGAAGTCGGCAAGTTCAAAGTCGACCCCACCCTGGTCGGCGTGGGTCTGGGCTTCCGCTTCTAATTCGGCGCCCACCCAGACAGATTCACGCTGTCATCTCCAACGCCACTCTCAACGGTGGCCGCGTCTGAGATCAAGACGCCATGCCGCTGCAGCTTGAAGAAAGCGCAGCGGCTTTTTTCGTCGGCTGGAAGCGGCACGAAGCAGCCTTTGGTTTTGCTCGTGAGGCCCTGCAGCCCGTGCCGCTGCCAGGCTCATGGTTCCGGGGTCGGCCCTAACGGGCCGACTTCCCTGCGCTGCACAAATCGCCCGGCAGCGGCCCGGGCTGCAGGGCGCTTGCATCGCGATCGATGTGCCCCTCGTCGGTGGGGGACGCCTGCTTCGGAGGTGGCTCGGCCCGCCGCCGGGCGATTTGTGCGCGGCCGAGGGCGCAGCGGAGCGGCTCAGGCGCGTGTACTCACGCGCATCAAGCTCTGACTCGGCGCCACTGTTTGACCGCAGTGAGCGCAGCGAACGGAGGGAGTTTGGCGCCGCTGAGCCGCGCAGTGAGCACCGAGGGCAGTCGGCTCGAAGAGCCGACCCGCGAACCATGAGCCCGGCGGCGGGCCGAGACACCGCAGCGAGAAAGATCAATCAAGACAGCGGAAGTCCGCTCTGCGCCGAAACCCGCCCGATCAACCTCAGCTCAAACTCGCAAACGCATCCCGCGTCAGATTCTCGGCCGGGCCTTCCGCACGGCAGACCACATCGTCTTCGATGCGGATGCCGCCGAAGCGGCTCAGGCGCTCGACCTTGGCCCAGTCCACGCTGGAGGCCGAGGCACTGACGCGCAGCTGGCGCAGCAGGGTCGGGATGAAGTAAAGGCCCGGTTCGATGGTCACCACCATGCCGGCCGTCAGAGGGCGGGTCAGGCGCAGATAGGGATGGCCTTCGGGCTTGGGCGAAACGGCACCGGTTTCATCGGCCATGAAGCCGCCCGCATCGTGCACCTGCAGGCCCAGCAAATGGCCGATGCCATGCGGGAAGAAAATGCTGGTCACGCGCTCGGCCAGCTGCGCTTCCACGCTCATGCGCACCAGGCCCTGGTCTTGCAGGATGGCGGCAATGCGGCGGTGGGTGCTCAGATGGATGTCGCGGTAGTCCACCCCGGCACGCACCTCGTCCACCAGCGCCAGCTGGGCTGATTCCATGGCAGCCAGCAAGGCATCGAACTCGGCACTGTCGGCACCACCGGCCGACCAGGTGCGCGTGATGTCCGAGGCATAACCATTCACTTGCGCGCCCGCGTCGATCAAGAAGCTGCGGCTCTGGGCCGGGCGCTGCGTGTCCTGGTACTGGTAGTGCAGCACGGCGCAATGTTCATTGAGCGCGACGATATTGCCGTAGGGCAGATCGCGGTCGGTGTGGCCGGCGGCGATCAGATAGGCACGGTGGATCTCAGCCTCCGAGCCGCCGGCCAGGAAGGCATCGCGCGCGGCCAGATGGGCCGGCGCGGCGCGGCGCGAGGCGGCGCGCATCTGCTCCAGCTCATACGCCGTTTTGTAGGCGCGCTGGTAGTGCAGCAGGTGGATCAGGTCCTGTGGGTTGTTGGGCACCACGCCCTCGAGCGCGGCATCGGCCTCGCCAATGATGGCCAGGCGTCCGGGCACCTGCAGATGGACGGCGGCGTCTTCGGCGCGGCTGATGACGATCAGCTCCACATGCTGCACCCACTCGCCGGTCGGCGCGCTGGGCGGCACATGCCAGTAATCATCGGGCTGGTAGTAGACGACGCGCGGCTTGTGGCCGGGGCGCAGCAGCAGCCAGCTGTTGGGATGCTGGGTCAGCGGCAACCAATGCTTGAAATGCGGGTTGGGCTGGAACAGATAGGGCCGGTCGTCGAGAAAGGCGTACTTCTCGATGCCGGACGCGATCAGCAGCGCGTCAAAGCCGGTGCGCGCCAGGGCGCTTTCCAGCTGTGTTTGCAGCTGGGCCAGGTGTTGGGCGTAGGTCGTCGTGCTCATGGCTGCGGATTGTCGGCCATGGCGGGCTGAAGAATGCTCAGCCTTCGCGGTCCCAGACCACACCTTCTTCGGTCAAGACGGCATCCAGCGGCACATCATGCGGCTCGGCCTTGAGCATGGGCAGAAAGCCATGGGCATAGCCCACCCCCGCCGTGGCCGGCCGCGGTTGCAGCTCGGCCAGGGTGCGGTCCATGAAACCACCGCCATAACCCAAACGCAGGCCGAAGGGCCCGAAACCCACACAGGGCACCAGCAGCAGCTGCGGCTCAAAGGTGGCGGTGTCCTTGGGCTTGGGGATGCCGTAGGCATCGTCCTCCATCGGGCAGCCGGGGTACCAGACATGGAAGCGAAGCGTGCCGTGCTCCTTGTCCACCACCGGCAGGCCGATGCGTCGATCCGGGTGGGCCTCGCTCCAGCGGTACAGCGCCGGCAGCGGATCGAACTCGCCCTTGATCGGCCAGTAAGCGCCAATGGTCAATTCACGCCGCCGCACCAGCCAGACCCGCAGCACGCTTTGCAATTGCTCGGCCAGCTCCAGCCGGTGGGGCAGGTTCAGGCGATCCTGGATCAGCTTGTGGCGCAAGGCGGCGCGGTCGTTCATGTCCACTGACAACTCCCTGGGAACATTCGGGCAGGCAATTCGGAAGGCCCCGCGATTGTGAGCGGACTTCGCGCCGCGCCCAGGCAGGAACAGCCCCTATATTTGACCCATGTCCAAGGATTCCCAAGAACTGCTCCACCACAGCCTGGAGCTGCTGGCCCCGCTGGGGCCGCTGCGCAGCCGACGCATGTTTGGCGGCTGGGGCATTTATGTCGACGACATCTTCATCGCCCTGATTGCCTTCGATCAGCTCTACCTGAAAGCCGACGCCGAAAGCCGGCCGCAGTTCGAAGCCGCCGGCTGCGCGCCCTTCCAGTACGAGCGCGAAGGTCAGGTCTTGAGCCTGGGCTATTTTGTGGCGCCCGAGGAGGCCATGGAGTCCCCCGCTCTGATGGTGCCCTGGGCGCGCCTGGCCTTGGGGGCCGCGTTGCGGGCGCGGGCGAGCAAGGCCCCAAAACCTGCGGCGAAAAAGAAGCCGGCCGCCGCCAAGAAGGCAGCGCCGCGCTGAAGTGCGGCCTCAGGTTTCAGACGTCAAGCCTCAGGCTGCCGCCAGGCAGCCCATGGCATTCCGCTCCTGAGCCGCCGCGCGCCGCTCACCCAGCCGCGCCTGCAGCGCCGGGCAGGCCGAGGGCGGCACCAGCAGTTGGAAGTCGGCCTGCGGCCAGGCCTCGATCACCACCTGGCTGCCCGAGGCCAGGGCCAAGGATTGACCGGCCTGCAGCCAGACATCCTCAGAAGGCGCCTCAGGGCGGCCAGGCTGGGTCAGCCAAAGGCGGCCGCTGCTCACGCGCAGCTCGCGCGCCCCGGGGCCGATCTTGAAACTCAGGGCCTCGCCCTCGGCCAGGCGCCACAATGCTTGCGATTCACTCATGATTACTGCTCCCGCTGTTCCCGTCCCGAGGTGACACAGACCTTGCAAACACCCTCATGGACATGAGTGAATACTAGGGTTCCCCCGGAGCGGCGTCCAATGAGACTGCCGCAGACGATTGATACCATTCGCGCATGAATGGCAAGCACCCCTCCGACCCGCAACCCGCGCGGCTGCCCCTGTCCAGCCGGCAGCGGCCGCTGTCCATCGGCCCTCTGCGCGCCTTCGAGGCGGTGGCCCGTCTGCTCAGTTTTCGCGCCGCGGCTGAAGAGCTGCACCTGACCCAATCGGCCATCAGCCGCCAGATCCGATCGCTGGAGGACGAGATCGGCTGCACCTTGTTCCTGCGCGGCACGCGTTTCGTGGAACTGAGCGCCGACGGCGCGGTGTTGCGCCAGCAGGTCCTGCCTTTGCTCGAACGGCTGGATCAGACAGTGCGCCAGATCCGCCAGTCGCGCGGCCGGCGTGTGGTCAATGTGACCACTTTTGCCTCCTTCGCCTCGCTCTGGCTGATCCCGCGGCTGGAGGCTTTCCAGCGCGAACATCCGGACATCGACATCCGCGTCTCGGCCAATGATGTGGTGATCGATCTCGACGACAGCGAGTTCGACGTGGCCCTGCGTTACATCTCGAAAGAACAGACGCCGCCCGGTGCCGAGCGCCTGTTCGGCGAGACGCTGACCCCGGCCATCGGCCGCTGGGCCGCCGAGCGCGCCGCGGCCGGCGAAGCCCCTCCCCTGCGCCGACCGGCCGATCTGGCCGCCTACAGCCTGGCCGAAGAAGACGACTCGCGCGCCAGCACCGAATACCTGGGCTGGCGCCGTTGGCTGCGCACGCATGGCGTGGGCGAGCTGCAGCCGCGCCGCTGGATGTACCTCAACTTCACCTACCAGCAAGTGCAAGCAGCCCTGGCCGGACAAGCGGTGGCACTGGCGCGCGTGGCCCTGGTCAGCGAACAGCTGCATCGCGGCGATCTGGTCGAGCCCTTCGGCCCGGCCGGCCGCATGAGCAGCCCCATCTCCTACTGGCAGCTGCAATCCCGCCACAGCCGCGAGCGCACCGAAGTGCGCCAGTTCTGCGACTGGGTCAGCGCGCAGGCGGCGCAGACGCGGGCGGACATTGGCGAGGCCGACGCACCAGCCGAAGCAGCCGAAGCAGCCGAAGCAGCAGCCAACACAGCAAGCAAATCAGAAAGCAACAGGCCCGCCGAGGCCTGAATCCGGCTAGAGCCGAGCCCAGGACGCCGTCTTGGTATTGAAGAAGCCCGACTGCGTGTAGGCCTTGCGCACCACGCCTTGTTGCAGCAGACGCTGCAGGCCGATGTCCAAAGCGCTGCGCAGGCCGAAGCCTTGCGGGTGCTCGCGCGCCAGCAGGTAGTGGCGGGTGCCGCGCAGGCTGATCTTGAGGCCCGGGATCGGCACCAGGCGCACCTTGCCCACGGTCAGTGACAGATCGGGCGTGGCCTGGAACGGCGCCAGCAGCAGATCGGCCCGGCCCGCCTCCACCATGCGCGGCATCAGCTCCCAGTTGGTGACGTGCTGGCGCCGGTGAATGCCCAGTTGTTCCAGCGTCGCCCAGTCGACCACCCAGTTGCGGTTGGACAGCACGCTCAAGGCCCGCACATCGGCCAAGCTGCGCGCGCTCATGGCGCGGCGGTTGCTCTCCACGGTGTACAGCCCCGCCTCGAATTCGCCTGCCTGAACCATGGCGCGACTCAGCATCACGCCCTGCCCGGAGCCCATGGTGTCCTGCTCCCAATAGGTGGTGGCGCTGCAGACCAGCCGGCCGGTACTGATTTCCCGCAACAAACGCTCGCCTGAGGGCATGTCGACAAATTCCAGCGGATGGGCCCATCCGCCCAGGGCCAAAGCCTGATGCAGCAGCACCACCTCAACCACATCGCGGCGCGAGTGCGGGCCGGAAAAATCGCTGAGGGTCAACGGATCTCGGCGGTTCAGGAAACGGCCGTAATCGACCATCACATCGGCCGGAACCGCAGCCTGGATGGAGCTCGGCACGGCCTCGCCCGCCATGGCCTCGGATGGCGGCAAGACTGCAGCAGACAGGGCCGTCAGCGCACGGCCCAGGCAGCTCCGGCGGCTCAGCGCGCCCTTCAACTCGCGCACTCCCACAAGCGGTTCAAGGCGAAATCACCTCGCGCTCGGTCAGCACAAGGGTCAAGGCTTGGTCATGCGGCTCGACGGCAAAGGACGCCTCGCCCAAGCTCCAGGCCAGACCGATGCTGGTGACGCCTGGGTGGGCCGCCAACCAACGGTCGTAATAGCCGCCGCCATAGCCCAGTCGGTAGCCCTCGCGGGTGAAGCCCACGCAAGGCACCAGCACCACATCAGGCACCACCACCGCCCCCTTGCTGCTCGGAATGCCGCACTCGTCCAGCAGTGCCGGCGCCGGGCCGTCGAGCGGGCCATCCCAGCGGCGGTAGTCCATGCGGCGCGGCGATTTGTAGGCAAACGGCAGAGCGAACTGCAGGGGCTCGGCAGGACCGTCGTCGTCGAAGGCTTCGTCGTCGTCCTCATCGGCGGCGGCTTCAGTCGCCAGCATAGCGGCCAGGTTCAGCAGATGCGGACCGGGATTGAACTCGCCGTCCAGCGGCCAATAGACCCCCAGGCATTGCGGCGCCAGCTGGCGCAGCAGCTCACGCAGCTGCAAGCCCAGCGCTGCACTCGCGGCATGAGCGGTCGGGGTGGCCAACCAGGCGCTGCGCTGGGCCAACAATTGCGCGCGCAGGGCCGGTCGCTCGTGAGACAGTGTGGTGTGTGCGGATGAAGCAGACGATGAAGGCGAAGCCGGTGTATCGCTCATGAGGCGCAGTCCTTGCGCAAGCGCGGCCCACTGGGCCCGCCTGGATCCGTGTGATGTGGAAGAAACAACAAAGCAGTCGCAGTCGCAGAAAGCAGTGGGACCATGTTCTTGGCAGTATATGAAGCAGAAGTGAGGACTCAGGCTGGGGATGCCCCCGATCGCCGCGCAGGCCGTGTGCGTCCATGGGCCTTGGCCCTGGCGGCCTGTGCGATTGCCGGAGGCTTCGGCTCGGGCGCAGCGCCGGCCCGGGCCCAAAGCAACCCGGCCCTTGTGAGTACCAGCGCCAGCCCGGAGCTGATCCTGGAAGCCCAGGACGCCTTGCGCCAGAAGAACCGCGCCCGGCTCTCGGCCTTGAATGCAGCAGCGCAGGAGCTCAAACACCCGCTGGCCCCCTGGGTCGACTACTGGCAGATCGGCCAGCGCCTGGCCGAAGCCACGCAGCCCGAGCTGGACGCTTTCTACGCCCGCTGGCCCGGCACCTACGTCGAAGACCGCCTGCGCAACGACTGGCTGCTCGAACTGGGGCGCCGCCGCGACTGGAAGAACTTCGCCAAGGACCACGCCGCCTACCAGATGCGCGACGACCGCGAGGTCGCCTGCTACGCCCTGCTGGCCGAGCATTTCAACGGCCGGCCCGTGGCGCGCGAAGCGGCCCGCGCCGCCTGGCTCGCGCAACGCGAGGCCAGCGAAGGCTGTGGTCTGCTGGCCAGCACCTGGCTGGACCAGAAGCAGTTCAACCAGGCCGACCTCTGGCTCAAGCTGCGACTCTCGCTTGAATCACTCAAGCTGCCGGCCGCACGTCAGGCCGCCAGCCTGCTGGGCAAGCCCGTGGAGCTGGCCCTGAAAGAGTTGCTCGACAACCCTGCGCGCTATATGGCGCGCAAGGCGCGCGGCGGCCCCCGGCAGAACACCGAACTGGCCACCCTGTGCCTGATGCGGCTGGCGGCCGCCGACCCGGGCGCTGCGGCCGAGGCCATGAACAAGCGCTGGCAGCGCGAGCTGCCGCAAGACCTGCAGGCCTGGGCCTGGGCGCAAATCGGTCGCCAAGCGGCCTTCAAGCTGCAAGCCGAGGCCAGCGATCACTTCGAACGCGCGCTCAAGCTCCAGGGGCGACTGGCACCTGAGTGGAGCGAAGAGACCCGCGCCTGGATCGTGCGCGCCGCCCTGCGCAGCGGCCGCTGGACCCAGGCCCTGCAAGGCCTGGATCTGCTGACCGGCGCCGATGAAGGCCTGCGTCACGGCCGCGAGGCCCGTGAGGCCCGCCAGGCCCGCGAGCTGCGCGAAGCGCGCGACCTGCCGCCCTGGCCCTACTGGCGCGCACGCGCCCTGCTGGCCACGGCCGCGCCGGGCGCCGCCGGCGAAGCGCAGCGGGACGAAGCGCGCAAACTGTTGCAGACCATGGCCGAAGCTCCCCAGGCCGCCCTGCACTACTACGGCCGACTGGCCGCCGAAGAGCTGGGCCTGCAGCCCGCCCTGCCGCCCGCCCCCAGTGCCTTGAGCCCGACCGAGCGCAACCAGGCGCAAGCCCACCCGGGCCTGGGCCGGGCTTTGATGCTGATCCAGCTGGGCTTGCGCAGCGAGGGCAACCGCGAATGGAACTTCTCCCTGCGCGGCCTGAACGACCGCGAGCTGCGCGCCGCCGCCCAACTGGCCTGCGAGCGCGAACTCTGGGACCGCTGCATCAACAGCAGCGACCGTAGCCGCCAGGAGTTCGACCTGGCCCAGCGCTTCCCCACCCCGTTCCGCAACGCCCTGCTCGGTCAAGCCCGCGAGGCCGGCCTGGACCCGGCCTTTGTCTACGGCCTGATCCGCCAGGAGTCGCGCTTCATCGCCGACGCCCGCTCATCTGTCGGCGCCACGGGCCTGATGCAGGTGATGCCGGCCACGGCGCGCTGGACGGCCAAGAAGGCCGGCCTCAGCTACAGCCCCGAGCTGATGAAGACGCAGGACTTCAATCTGCGCATCGGCACCCATTACCTGAAGCTGGTGCTTGATGACTTCGGCGGCTCCTACGCCATGGCCGCAGCCGCCTACAACGCCGGCCCGGGCCGCCCGCGCCGCTGGCGCGATGGCCCTGTGCTGGAGGCGGCCATCTGGGCCGAAAACGTGCCCTTTCTGGAAACCCGCGACTATGTGAAGAAGGTGCTGACCAACAGCGCGGTCTACGCCCAGCTGCTAGGCCTGGGCCCCGAGGCCAGCAGCCTCAAGGCACGCCTGGGCCGCAGCATCGGCCCGCGCAGCGCAGGCACCGACATCGTCCCTGAGGAGCAGCCCCAGCCATGAGCATCGCCATCGATTCGAGCAGCCCGTCCATCCTGATCCTGGGCGGCAGCGGTTTCATCGGCCGCGCCCTGTGCGAGCAGCTGGTGCAGGCCCAGGGCGGCCGCGCCCGCATCACCGTGCCGACGCGCCGCCTGGGCCACGCGCCGGGCCTGCAAGCCATCCAGAGCCTGCCCGGACTGACCGTTCTGCAGGCCGATGTGCACCGGCCCGAGACCCTGCAAGCCCTGGTGGCCGGCCACGAGGTGGTGGTCAATCTGATCGCCATCCTGCAAGGCAGCGAGGCCCAATTCCAGCGCAACCATGTGCAGCTGCCGCGCCAGATCGCGGCCGCCTGCCGTGCGGCCGGCGTGCGCCGCTTGATCCACATCAGCGCCCTCGGCGTGGGCGCCACGGTCGATGGGCAGACCGAGGGCCCTTCGCGTTATCTGCGCTCCAAGGCCGGGGGCGAGGCGGTGCTGCAGACCTCGCCCGATCTGGACCTCAGCATCCTGCGCCCCTCGGTGGTGTTCGGCGCGGGTGATCGCTTCGTCAACCTGTTCGCCAAGCTGCAGGCCTTGTTCCCGCTGATGCCGCTGGCGGGCGCCGAGGCGCGCTTCCAGCCGGTCTGGGTCGAGGATGTGGCGGCCGCCATCCGGCGCTGCATCGCCGACCCGGCCACCATCGGCCAGACTTACGAGATCGCCGGCCCCGAGGTGCTGAGCCTGGCCGAGATCGTGCGCCGGGCCGGCCGCTGGAGCGGCCACCCGCGCCCCATCCTGCCCCTGCCCGCGCCCCTGGCCTGGGCACAGGCGCTGATGATGGAACTGATGCCTGGCGAGCCGCTGATGTCGCGTGACAACCTGGGCTCCATGCGCGTGCCGAATGTGGCGGGCGCCGCGGGCCCGGCCCTGCCGGGTCTGGCCGCGCTGGGCATCACGCCCAGTGCCATGGCGGCCGTGGCGCCCGACTACCTGCGGCCCGAGCAACAGGGCTGCGGGCGGCTCGATGCCTGGCGCATGAAGGCCGGGCGCTGAGGCCATGCCCGCGCCTGATTGATGCAGCCCAGGCATCAAAGCCATGCATGAATATCAGCGGCCTGGCGTTCAGATTCAGCGGCTTGCCTCGCTAAGCTGGGCGGCTGTCCACCCCCATCCGACGACTTGAAAGTGCCCACCCCATGAAGCTCTACATCGGCAACAAGAACTATTCCTCCTGGTCCATGAGGCCCTGGGTGCTGCTCAAGGCCTTCGGCATCCCCTTCGAGGAGGTGAAGCTGCGCTTTGACTTCACCCCCGGCTCGGCCTTTTATCAGGCCCTGGCCGCGCTGACTCCGGTGGGCAAGGTGCCGCTGATGGTCGAAGACGATGGTTTCGTCATCTGGGACACCCTGGCCATCACCGAAACCCTGGCCGAGCAGCACCCCGAGCACGCCATCTGGCCGCGCGACACCCGCCAGCGCGCCCGCGCCCGCAGCCTCTGTGCCGAGATGCATGCCGGATTTGGCACCCTGCGCAGCCTGTGTCCGATGAATATCGACGCGGACTTGCGGGCGGTGGGTACCCGCCTGCTGGCCACCGAGCCCAAGCTCAAGGCCGACCTGGCCCGCGTGGACGCGCTCTGGAGCGAGGCCCTGGCCGCCAGCGGCGGGCCCTTCCTCTTCGGCACCTTCAGCGCGGCCGACGCCTACTTCGCCCCGGTGGTGATGCGCGTCACCCGCTACGGCCTGCCGCTGTCCGCCGCGGCGCAGGCCTATGTGCAGGCCATCGAGGCGCACCCGGCGGTGCAGGCCTTCGTGGCCGATGCCCTGGCCGAGCGCGACTTCATCGCCGAGGATGAGCCCTACCGAACCCAAGCCTGAGGCTCGCACGCGGCCGACCACAAAAAAAGCGCCTCACGGCGCTTTTTTCATGGGGAAACTGGCTTCTCGTCCGCTCAGACCGCCTTGCGCCGGCGAGCGACAAAACCCACGACCCCCAGGCCCGCCAGCAGCAGGGCATAGGTTTCAGGTTCAGGCACCGGGGTCAGCACCAACGAACCCTGAAAGTTGGCGCCGGCACCCAGACGCGCGCCGGACACGGTGACTTCCACGGAATTGATGTCCGGGAAGCTCAGAGAGCCCAGGTCGATATTGCTGCCGCTGGCGCCCAAAACCCAGGCCGTGCCGTTGATCTTGACCTCGGAGATCTGGAAACGGCTGCCGCTGATGTCACCCGACACGGCGTAGCTGCCCAGCAGGGAGCTGAACCCGAAATCGCTGGCGTTCAGCAAAAAGGAAAAGGAGCCGGCCGCATCCGCAGCCGTGATTTGGCGAGCACCGAACTCGTAGACAAAGGTGCTGCCGTCAAAATAACTGGTTTCGCTCAACGTGGCGGCCGACGCGCCACCTGCACACACGGCCAGCACGGACGCGGCAAACACCGAATTCAGATTCATCATCATCTTGCGCATCAACATACTCAATTCCGTCCGTGGTGTGCTTGCACTGGCATGATCGCCTGCGCTAAGCCGCGCTCAATCGGCGCGCTCAGCGCGACTGTACCGACATTCACCCCTGAACACCCCCCCGATCCCCGGGGCTCGCAGCTCGAAGAGCGCACAGAAGAACAGAAGCCCCCTTGTTCGAACACACAAGCAGCACCTCATGACAACGAAGCAAGCTTTCTTCCTGGTCGGCGGCGCGGTGCGCGATGCCCTGCTGGGCTGGCCCGTGAAAGACCGCGACTGGCTGGTGGTGGGCGGCGACCCGGCCCAGATGCGGGAGGCCGGCTTCGTCGCCGTGGGCCGCGACTTCCCGGTCTTTCTGCACCCCGAGACGCATGAGGAATACGCCCTGGCCCGCACCGAGCGCAAGACCGCGCCGGGTTATCACGGCTTTGCCTTCCATGCCGCGCCCGATGTGACCTTGGAGCAAGACCTGGCCCGGCGCGATCTCACCATCAATGCCATGGCGCAAGACGCCAACGGCCAGATCATCGACCCCTACGGCGGCCAGCGCGATCTGGCCGCACGGGTGCTGCGCCATGTCTCGCCCGCCTTCGCCGAAGACCCGGTGCGCATCCTGCGCCTGGCCCGCTTCGCCGCCCGTTTTGAGGGCTTCACCGTCGCACCGGAGACCCTGGCCCTGATGCGGGAGATGGTGGCGGCCGGCGAGGTCGACGCCCTGGTGGCCGAGCGGGTCTGGCAGGAGTTCGCCAAAGGACTGATGGAAGCGCAGCCCGCCCGCATGATCGAGGTGCTGCGCGACTGCGGCGCCCTGGCCCGCCTGGCCCCCGAGCTGGAGGCTTTGTTCGGCGTGCCGCAGCCACCCGCCCACCACCCCGAGGTGGACACCGGCATCCATGTGCTGATGGTGCTGCAGCAATGCGCGCGCCAGCAGGCGCCGCTGACCGTGCGCTATGCCAGCCTCTGCCACGACCTGGGCAAGGGCCTGACCCCCGCCGATGTGCTGCCCCGCCACATCGGCCACGAAAGCCGCAGTCTGCCCCTGGTGCAGCGCCTGAGCGAACGCTGGCGCGTGCCCAGCGATTGCCGTGAACTGGCCGAGTTGGTCGCCCGCGAACACACCCACGTGCACCAGAGCGAGAGCTTCAGCCCCGAAGCCCGCCTGCGCCTGATGGAACGCTGCGATGCCTGGCGCCGCCCCGAGCGTTTCGAGCAACTGCTCTGGGCCTGCGAATGCGACGCCCGCGGCCGCCTGGGTCTGGAAGACCGCCCCTACCCGCAGCGCGAAAAGCTGCTGCTCGACCTGCGCGCCGTGCAGGCCGTGGACCTGGCGGCCGTCAGCGCACAGGCGTTGGCGGAGGGGCGCAAGGGGCCGGAGATCGGGCGGGCGGTGCAGCGGGCGAGGCTCGTGGCGCTGGGCGAATAACTGATAAAAAACGCGGATTCACGGGGGCAGCTCAGCTTCAGTGATGGGGGCGAGGCCAAGCGGGCGACAAGGGGCAAGCTTCACCTTGCCGATTGAAACTCGACCTCGACCTGCCGACTGCCGATCACCGAAAGGGCAAATGTGGCAGACCCCAGGGGCATTTGCATTGATCCGCAACTCCAGCCCCGGCTGGAGCCATTGCAAGGGTCAGGTCTTGCCTTCAGGTTTAAGGCCTGACCCTCTCGCCTCTCTCGCCTCTGACCCTCTCGCCTCTGTGACCCTCTCGCCTCTGGTGTAGCGAAGCAGCGGACGGTTCAGGGGCTCGGCCGAGGGTCAGGTCTTACCTTCAGGTTGAAGGCCTGACTCGCGTGTCCCGCTATTCTTTCCCCGAAGTTCCAGACACAGCGAGGCGGCCGACAAAGTCGCTATAGGCGATGTGTCCCTTTACCTCCAACAAGCTGTCACTCCGCACTTTCTCCAGCGCAAGCAAATGCTTGTATGCCCGGATTCGGTTGCGGTATCCCTTGGTGAGCCTAGCTACTTCGCCGTGCACTAACAGGCCGTGAACCTTAAGCCTTTGCGGCAATTCGGCAAGCTGCGTCTTCTGTTCGGCCAAACGCCACTGACTTGCAGCAAACAAGTTAAGTACGTCCGAACGCAAGGCCTCGGGAAACTTCGCGACGCCAGAAAACACGATGTCGTCGGCATATCTTGTGAGCCTGACCTCGTACTTGGCCGCAAGGCCTGCAAGGTCCTTGTCCATTGCAGCGAAGCAAATGTTAGAAAGCACCGGACTTGACGGAGCGCCCTGAGCCAGCGCATCACGCAAACAGCAGAGCTGCGCGACGAGTTGTGCGCCCTGGGGCTCGAATCCCATTTGCACGAGCGCCTTTGCGACTTGGCCAATGTGAGTTGAAGGGAAGAAATCCCTTATGTCGACACCGAACACCCAGGTCGCGCCAACATGCATAGCCGCCGCACTTACGTGACACCGACCACTCACAAAGCCAAAAACGTGTGATGGTGGTACGTAGCAGCGCCCGAGCGCACACGAAATCCACTTTTGCACGGACTTCAGGGCAACACGGGGCGCGTCGATTCGTCGCGTCGCCTGACCCTTGGGTATCTCGAACGATCGATAGTGCTTCGTCGGCCTCGAAGTGAAGGACCAAATCAGGCCTGGACTGATTCCGATCATTGCGGCCAGAGTTGTTCTCGATGTGATTGGTGGCAACCCGCGCTCGGACATTTTGCGAACAAGTTCGAGTTCGCTGCCGCTAACGCTTCCCTCGACAGCCTTGAGCAATTCAGGCAGCGTCTCGAATTGGAAGAATTGCGAATCAAGGAGTGGTTGCGGGAGCCTCATTTAGCAAAGCAGAGCTTTCGTATTGCAGCCGGATAAATGGCTGTGGCTTCGAAGGAGACGCGGACATTTATCCGGATCCTTCTGTTGGTAACCTTGGCTAGTGGGCATGCTACACACCCTCGCCTGAAGCCCCCGCGCGCGAAGCTTAGCGGCCACGCCGCGCCAAGGCAAGTAGGCGCTCAAGATCAGGGCTACGACGGCCCTTGACCGTGCCTAAGCCGTGAATGGTCGAGAGCGTGCATGAAAATCTAGCCCCAGCTAGCCACACGACCTTCCCCGACTTGCGCAGCACGTCAAGCCGACGCTTGAGCCAATCGTCCGAAGGTACAGTGAACTCCCGGCGCTGCAACTCAGCCTTCAATTCGTCCAGCGTAGCCGGTGCGACTTGGCGCAGAACACGGAGGCAGGCGAGATTGCCAGGCACCTTTTCGTCTCCCGTAGTGGCGAAAGTTGCTAGCTCAATACCGACTCCATCGAGAAACTCCTTGGCGCGCGACTCAATGGCGTGAATGGCATCGTCGTCAAGTGTCCTCTTTTGCTCAAGCCAAACACGTCCAGCGCGCCCATCAAGCGAGAAGAAAACATTACGGACATCCGACCCAAATGCATAGATCAGGGTCGCTCGTAAGCCTCCTTCAATATCCTGCCCCAATCCGTCCGAAAGCAGAAACTCGACGCGCTGACCACGCAAGAGCAACTCGCTCTTAATCGCGGACAGAGTCCTATTGCTCGGCTGTTGGCGGTTTTCACTGTCACGCTTGACGGCAATCCGCACAAAGAGTCCTGCTGTCTCATGGCTGTCTTTTACGATGGCACCGACAACCGTGACCCCCTTCTCAGCTAGATGCTGAACCAAATCGAGGTACTCGCTAGGCATTAATTTGCATCCACGCGTTGCTTATCACTTGTATGTAGCCCCTCGCTCGATGCGGCCAAGCTTGAGCCGCCTCGACTCCCACAGTGTTGAGGTGGAAATCTGGTGCCGAAGCAAAATCGATGGGAATGTCTGGATGGTAGTCTGCGGTCACACGTGTCGCACGCCCTGCATCAAGCAATTTCGCAAGGTCCTCTGCAGCCGAGTTAGCACTTGCGCACATACTGACGATCCTCAAATCATTGGCACGAAGCGCTTTTGCCTTGCCAGCGGCCAGATGCTTCTTGACTTGGCCCCGCAAGACTTGCGGCAGATCCGCATGTGCAATATTTCCGGACCATTCCTGTCGCAATGCCCCGAGACCACCTTTAACTTCTAAGAAGGTAGCGTAGTAATAGCGATTGAATGCAGAACGCCCGAAAAGATCAGCATCATCGGTAGGAGCCCTTCGGATTGCTTCTTGCTGCAGATGACTTGCGACTATTTCCATGTTTCGAAAAAGGCAACGTGCTGCGTGAGATCGGCCCGCCATGGTAGCGAGTTAGCTGTCGTTTCCCAACAGGTTGCTCACCCGGAGAAGTCGGGGAAGATGGAGTGACCGGCTAGTCTTCTCCGAGACACTGACGCCAAGAGAAGTTGGCTCCAATCCCCGAGGAGCCCATGAGGAAGGGGCAATTCACGGAAGGGCAGATGGTGTCGTTCCTGCGCGAGGAAGATCGAACCTCCATCGCAAAAGCCGCCAACACGGTTCGGGGTCAGGTCTCAAAAAGTAAAGCCCCCCAAAAAACCGCAATCCCGCTAGATCGGCGTCATGTCTCGGCCACTGTGTTCCAAGTTTCCTGGCGTGCTGCATCACGTCAACTCGGTGAGTTGGGGCCTTTTGAAGAACTGAACATCACGGCTTGACCGCCAAACTCGCTCGATCCGTCATTCGATTCACTAGAACTTGTGCGCCGCAAGGTCAGCAAATTACCTCACAACATGTGCGAGCGATCCCCTCTTGCAAACCCCAGCGCTTCGAAGCCCGAGCCCGCGGCTGCAAAGCCGATCACCTTGAAGAGCTCGCCCATCTCGTGCTCGGCCACTAGCTTGTGGGCCATGCTGCGCTCTGCGACGCTGGCGCCTTCCAGCAGGGCGGCCAGGCCGCAGTTCCAGAGGAAATGAGCCTGGCTGGTGTAGCCCAGCACTTCAAGCCCGGCGTCCTGGCCGGCCAGGGCGATGCCGGTGAAATTGATGTGGGCGGTGATGTCTTTCTCACCCACCAGGACCAGAGGATCGGGGTCGCTGCGGTGCAGGTGGTGGCACATCAGGGTGCCGCCGTGCCGCTGCGGGTGGTAGTACTCGCGCTCGGGGAAACCGTAGTCAATCAAAAACGCCGCGCCACGCCGCAGGCGCTGGGCCAGGGTGCGGACAAAAGCCTCGGCCTGGGCATGGGTCTCGGTGACCATGCCGGGCGGGAAGGCGCCGACGGGCGGCTCACTCAGCGGCAGTTGCAGGCCCGGCTGAACACGGTCGGCGTAAGCAAAGCCCCCCTCGGGCGTGCAGACCACGCCACGTTCGGCCCAGGCCTGACCGTCGAAGGCCAGGAGCTGCACCGGCATGGCGTCCAGCACCTCGTTGCCGACGACGATGCCGTCGAACTGTTCGGGCAGCTGGTCCAGCCACTCGACCTTGTCGCCCCAGGCGGCCAGGCGCTGAGCCTGGCGGGCGCGCAGGGTGCCGGAGAGATCGACGATGCGATAACGGCGAATCTGCGTACCCAGAGCACCCAGCAACTGCTCGGCCAGGGCGCCGGTGCCGGCACCGAACTCCCAGACCTCGTCGCAGCCGCAGGCCTGCAGGGCCTGTCCGACCTGGGCCGCCAGCGAGCGGCCGAACAGCGGGCTCAGCTCGGGCGCGGTGACAAAGTCCGAGCCGCTTTGCGGCATCAGGCCGAACTTCTGGCTGGGGCCGCTGTAGTAGCCCAGGCCCGGGGCATACAGGGCCAGGGCCATGAAACGGTCGAAGGGCAGCCAGCCGCCAGCGGCGCGGATCTCGGCGGCAACGCGCTCGCTCAGCGGGCTTGCTTGGGAAGAATCGTCAGTCATGGAAAGCGCTGCGGCGCTGCTGCAGCCATTGCTCAAAATCGGGGGCGGCCATGGGCGGGCCGATCAGCTCGCCCTGCAGCTCATCACAGCCCCAATCGGCCAGCAGGCGGCGCTGAGCGCTGTTGCGCACGCCCTCGGCGCTGACATGCAGACCCAGGCCGCGTGCCATCTGGATGATGGCGCGGGTGATGGCCGCGGCACCGCCGTCCTCGGGCAGCTTGGCGACAAAGCTCTGGTCGATCTTGAGCTTGTCCAGGGGCAGCTGGGTCAGGTGGGCCAGCGAGGTGTAGCCGGTGCCGAAGTCATCGACCGACACGCCCAGACCCAGTGCCCGCAGGGCCGTCAGGGTGGCCGGCGCGCTGGCGATCTCGTCCATCAGCATGCGCTCGGTCAGCTCCAGCTCCAGGCACTCGCCGGCAATGCCGACCTCGTCCAGCACGCGGGCCACGGCAGCACCAAACCCCTCCAGGCGGAACTGCATGCGCGAGAGGTTGACGGCAATCGGCACCGCCGCCACGCCGCGCTCGCGCCAGTCGCGTGCCTGCAGGGCCGCCGCGCGCAGCACCCATTCGCCGAGCTTGAGCATCAGGCGATGGCGCTCGGCCACATCGATGAAGGCATCGGGCCCGAGCAGGCCGCGCGTGGGGTGGCGCCAGCGCAGCAAGGCTTCGGCGCCGATCAGTGCCCCACCCTGCTCGCCGCCCAGCGCCGCCACCTGGGGCTGGAAGAACAGCTCGAACTCACCGCGCTCCAGGGCCTGGGCCAGCTCGCTCTCCAGCACCAGGTCGGAGTAGGCATGGCGGGCCAGTTCCGCATCAAAGAACTGGTAGTTGGCGCGGCCGCCGGCCTTGGCCTGGTACATGGCCATGTCGGCATGCTGGATCAGCTCCTCGGGCCGGCCACCATGCTCGGGGAACATGGCCACGCCGATCGAGGGCGTGACGCACAAGCGGCAGCCATCGGCCAGCACCGGCACCTCGACCACGGCCAGCAGCGCCATCAGCACCACCATCACATCCTCGCGGCTGGTGATGTCGCGCAGCAGGATGACGAACTCATCGCCACCGAAGCGCGCCACCAAATCGGTGGAGCGCAGGCAATCGGTGATGCGCTCGGACACCGTGGTCAGCACCTTGTCGCCTTCCAGATGACCGAGCGAATCGTTGACGCGCTTGAAGTTGTCCAGGTCGATGAAGAGCAGGGCCAGGCGGCGATCGCGGCTCTCGGCCAGCTGCAGGGCCGGGCCCAGCTGCTCCATGAAGGCCGCGCGGTTGAGCAGGCCGGTCAGGGCATCGTGGTGGGCCAGGTGCTGGATGCGGGCCTGGGCGGCCAGGCGGTCGCGGATGTCGCGCACGATGGTCATGCGCAGATGCTCGCCCTGCGCCTCCAGCGTGCGCACGATCAGCTCGACCGGGATGCGCGAGCCGTCGCGGTGCAGCAGGGCCGATTCGTAGCTGAGCTCGCGCCGATCGGCCATCACGCGGGCCGCCTGCTCGCGCAAATCATCGGCGACGAAATCCAGGGCCGCACGGCCCACCATTTCGTCGAGGCTGTAGCCCAGCAGGCGGCAGAGCGGCGGGTTGGCGTCGCTGATCCGGCCCTGGCGGTGAAACAGAATGCCCTCGACCGAGGCCTGCATGAACTTTTGCAGCCGCGCCTCGGATTCACGCGCGGCAATCTCGGCGAAGCGGTGGCGGGTGATGTCGTTGATCATCACAAAGCAGGCCTGCGGCTCGCCGGCGCCCACCAGATGCGGGATCAGGCTGACCTCGACCCAGCGCCCATCCTCGCTGCGTGCCGGGTCAGGGCCGGGCAGATAACGCTCATAGCTGACGGTCACCCGCTCGCGCAGCAGGCGGTCCACCTGGGGTTGAACCAGCAGCTGGGCATCGTGCCCGATGACCTCGGTGAAGCTGCGGCCCAGGATGCTCTGCTCGTCCAGCCCGAAGGCCTGGGCGTACTGGCGGTTGGCGAAATGGCAGCGATAGGTCTGCGCGTCGTAAAAGGCCAGCAGCGCCGGCACATGATCGGCCAGCAAGCGCATCTGGCTGGCTTGCAAGGCCAAGGCCTCGCTCTGCTCCCGCGCCAGCTGGGCCTGGCGGCGCTGGGCCGTGACATCACTCCACCAGCAGGCAAAGGCCTCGCGCGCGGGCAACCAACGTGCACGGCAGGCCAGGTCCGGGCCGGCATCGGCGCTGCTCAGCTGAAACTCGAAGTCAGCTCGGGCCGCCAGCAACGCGCGCAAGCGGGCCTGATCGGCGGCCGACACCGCCTCCAGCCAGAGCCCGGGCTCACGGCGCGCCCACGCCGGGTGCAGCTCGCGCCAGGCGCTGTTGGCCTGCAGCAGCATGGCCTCGGGGCTCAAGAGACAAGCGGCGCAGGGCAACTCATCCCAGCCCAGCGGCTCGGGCTGAGAGGGCGGCAAGCTCGTCAGCGTCATGCCTGGCCCTTGGCAGACTCCAGCGCCAGGCACAGATCGGCCCAGGCACCGGCCTTGTCGGCCGGGCTGCGCAGGAGGTAGTCCAGGCCATAGCTGACCAGCACCGGGATGCCTTCAAAGTGGTGGACCCGGCCGCGCAAGCGGCCCAGCGGCTCATCGCTGCCCAGCAAAGCCTGGGCCGATGCCCGGCCCAGGGCGACGATGACGCGCGGCTGCAGCAGGGCCACCTGGCGCGCCAGCAAAGGCCGGCACTGCTGGATTTCGGCCGGGCCGCTCGGCACGCCCGGGCCGGGTCGGCATTTGAGGGGCAGGCTGATGTAGGCCTGGCGCTCGCGTGCGGCCGGCTCGGCTGCTGGCCGGCCCAAGGCGGGCGCCGGGTCCAGCTTGAGCGCGCGCAGCATATTGGCCAGCAAGGCGCCGGCCTCGCCGCCAAAGGGCTGGGCTGGATCTTCGGCCTCGCCGGACGGGTCGGCCACGATCAGCCAATCGGCCGCCTCAGGCCCGGCACCGAAGACATGGGCGCGGCGGCCCTGGCAGAGCCGGCAGGCCTGGCATTCGGCCGCCTCATAGCGCAACTCGGGCCAGCCCAGGCCGGCCACCAGCTGCTCGCGCTGACCGGCAGGCAAGGCGGGGCGACTGGGCGCGGGTGCCGCCTGCGGAGCGCGTGGCAGCAGCTGGGCCACGGCGGCAAGCGCGGCGACCGGGGCCGGTGCGGGTGCGGGTGCGGGTGGGCGAGGCGCCGGCGCAGCGGCGGGCGGGCGAACGGCCGCAGGCGCGGCAACGGCCGGCGCCTCGCGCTCCGCCACGGCCACCGCGCTGTCCGTCGGGTCGGTCGAGGCTTCAGCCGTATCGGGGCGCGGCCAGACCCGCAGGCCCATGGCCGCCAGCATGGCGGTTTGGCGGGCGTCCCAGCTCATGGCCGTGCCTCGCCGTCTTCCATGACGTCCAGGCTCATCAGCACCGCGTCTTCGCGCGGACCTTGCAGCACCGGGTAGTAGGCCGGGCGCAAGCCCACTTCGCGAAAGCCATAGCGCAGATAGACCTCGCGGGCGCGCTGGTTGCTCACCCGCACCTCCAGCCAGAGCTGCGGGCATTTGCGATCACGGCAGAGCTGGGCCAGGGTCGCCAGCATGCGCCGCGCCAGGCCGCGGCCCTGGCAGGCCGGGTCCACCGCGATATTGAGCAGGTGGACCTCGCCAAAGCCCTGCATGGCCAGGCAGTAGCCAAGCAGTCGGCCGTCCTCGGCCTGCAGCACATAGGCGCTGTAGCCGGCCGCCAAAGAGTCGATGAAATTGCCCTCGGTCCAGGGCAGGGGGTAGGCGGCGCGCTCGATCTCCAGCACGGCCGGCACATCGCTGCCGCGCATGGCACGCAAGCGCGGCTCGACGGCCAACACATCGTCTTCGCGCGGGCAGGCGCTCATGCGGCACTCCCGGCCTGAAGTTCGCTCTGTCGTTCGGCCTGCTTCTCGGCCGCCAGGCGAATCGCCAAGCGCTCCTCGGTCGTCTGCGCCACCTTATCGCGCACATAGAGCGGCATGGCCTCGGCGGCATCGAGCCCTTCGCCCCGCGCATGGGCCTGGCGCGCCAACTCCGCCAAGGCCGCGGCGCGTGACTGGCAGCGCGGCCACTGGCGCACGCCCGCCAAGGCCTGGCCTTGCAGCTCAGGGAACACCGCAAGCGCCGAGCCTGCCAAGGCCGCCGGCGGGGTCTCCCAGCACTGCAGCAAGGCGGCGGGCGAGTACAGAGCCGGCGCGGCCTCCTGATGCCAACGCACGCCATCCCAGCGGAAGGCCGCGGCGTAAATCTCGTTCATGCGCGCGTCCATGGCCACCCAGATCGTGCCGTCCAACGCCCGACCCTCGGCCTCGGCTTGATGACGCGCGTCCTCGGCCACCAGCTGCAGGCTGCACAGCGACAGCACCGGCTTGTTCAGCGCAAAAGCCAGGCCCTGCACCACCGCGCAGGCTGCGCGCAAGCCGGTAAAAGCACCGGGGCCGCGGCCGAAGGCGATGGCATCCAGCTCGGCCATGGCCAGGCCCGCCTGGGCCAGCAAAGCCTGGGCCTCCGGCACCAGCCGAGCCGAGGCCTGCGGGCCACCCTCGGCCTCAAACAGCCAGCGTCCCGCCGGGCTGCTGAGGGCCAGGGCCATGGTTTCGGTGGAACTGTCGAGGGCCAACAACACGGTCATGGCGGAAGTGTAGCCGCGGGCCTTGGCGGCCCCGGGCTTGCAGAGGACTCAAAAAAGCAAACGCCGGGGCGCTTGCGCGACCCGGCGATGGCGGAAGGCGGCGCCGAACGCGCCGGGGCTTCAGAAGGGGTTGTTGCGCGCCCGCACCAGGGCCAGCGAGCCCAGGCGCTGATGGCCAGCCGGGCTCAGCTGCACATCGCTGGCCCAAAGCCAGGTGTCCACGGCGGCGCCGGTCACCAGGGTCTTGGTGGTGCAGTCGGTCAGCGCCACGGTGTCCAGGCAGGCCGCAGACGTGACGTTGGCAAAGCCAAAGCCCGAAGCAAACTTGACCATGGTCTGGATGCCACCGCTGCCGTCGTCATTGGTCTTCACCAGGCCGATCAGGCGGCCATCGTTCTTGAGGTTGATGGTCATTTCCAGATTCAGCTCTTCGGTCAGGCTGGACAGGAACTTGGCGCGGTCCAGGCTGCCCGGCTTGGCCGCAGCTTCCTTGACGGCGAAAGGCGTCAGGCCCACATCGGGCACCACGGCCACCACCACGCGGCCATTGGCATCGGCGATGCGGTTGACCTGTTGGGCCAGCAGCTTGCCGCGGGCGCGGGCTTCGGCCAACAAGGAATCGCTGCTCTGCGCCGGGTACTGGGCATAAAGCTCCAGGATGTCGTTGGTGCCGGCCATCACCGTCACCAGATCCTTGGGGCCGAAAGATCCATTGGCGAAATGCGCGTCGAGGCGGGCCCGCACATCGGCCACCTTGACGCCCGCGGCGGCGTACATGATGCCGGTCGGCGTGGCGATATTGGTGGGGTTGCACTCCTTGAACACCAGGCCGAAGTTGCCCGCCACGATCTGCACCCAGTTCGGATTGGCGGCGCAAGCCAGCAAGCCGGTGGTCGCATCCAGGCCATTGATGGTGTATTTCTTGCCAGCCGCCGTGATGGCGCTGGCCTCATCGCCCAAGGCAATGATGCGGGTCGGAACGAAAGGGTCGATCTGCTGGGTGCCGCCACCACAAGCCGACAGAACACCGGCAGCGGCCAAAGCCAGCATCGCCACCCAGGTACGAGTTTGGCGAATCTCTTGACCTGCGCCCGGTTTGCAACTCTTCATGAACACTCCAACCATTAAAAGCTCAGCGGGTCGGCACCCCATGGCACCTGGCTCCGCGCTCCATCTTCCATCAATCCCGCGGGACCTACAGGCCTACAAAGGCCGCGGCAGCACGGCTCAGGCGATCCCTGACTCCGTCCCAGGCCGCACCCAGCGGCGGCAGTTCGATCCAGATCTCGGCCGCGCCCGCACCGTCCAGCTCGCGCAGAACGGCGAACAACTCATGCGCCGCGGCGCGTGCCTCGGTCGGCATGCGCCGGCTCAGCACGCCCTGCGGCGGCTCGACCGATCGCGAATATACCGCCAGCCCCCCGGCCAGTCGGCCGCCCGAGCCGCTTTCGGCCAGGGCCTGACGCAAGGCTTCGGTGTCGTACAGGCGCACGACCGCACGGGGTGCGTAATGCGCAACCAAGGTGCCCGAGGCGCGCGGCGCCTGAGCGTCCGGCGCACGCAGGGGCTCACCGGCAGCGGCCTCAATTTCCTCCGGCGTCAACACGCCGGGGCGCAGCAGCACGGGATGGGCGCGGCTGCAATCGACGATGCTGGATTCGATGCCGACCTCGCAATCGCCACCGTCCAGCACCCACAGACCCGGCTCGAATTCATCGACCACATGGCGGGCCTGGGTCGGGCTGACCCGGCCAAAACGGTTGGCGCTGGGCGCCGCGACACCGGCCACGCCCAAAGCGCGCGCAGCGATCAACAAGTCGCGCGCGACCGGGTGGGCCGGGCAGCGCAGGCCAATCGTGTCCTGCCCGCCGGCCGCCGCAGCGCCGACACCGGGCTTGCGCGGCACGATCACGGTCAAGGGACCAGGCCAGAAGGTCGCCATCAAGCGCCGCGCCACCGGCGGCAGCTCGGCTGCAAACAACTCAGCATCGGCCGCATCGGCGACATGGACGATCAGCGGATGGTCTGCCGGCCGGCCCTTGGCCGCAAAGATCTTGGCCACGGCTGCATCGTCGTCGGCACGCGCGCCGAGGCCGTAGACCGTCTCGGTCGGCAGCGCCAGCAACTCGCCGGCCGCCAGGCGGGCGGCCGCTGCAGCGATGGCATCGGGCTGGCGGGCGTCGAGCAGCATGGCGGCCTCGCTCACCAGTCCTGAGGCAGGCCCAGCAGGCCCGCGGCTTCGCGCGCCAGACGCTCGGCCTCGGCCGCGGTGGCGGCCGTGATGTTGAGGTGGCCCATCTTGCGGCCGGGGCGCGCGCTGGTCTTGCCGTAAAGATGCAGATGGGTGCCGGGCAAGGCAAGAACTGCGTCCCAGGGCGGTGTGCGTTCGGCGCCGGCCGCGTCAAACCACAAATCTCCGAGCAGATTGAGCATCACCGTCGGCGAATGCACGCGCGGCGTGCGCAGCGGCAGGCGGGCCATGGCACGCACCTGCAGGTCGAATTGCGAGACATCGCAGGCATTCATCGTGTAGTGACCCGAGTTGTGCGGGCGCGGCGCCATCTCGTTGACGACCAGGGAGCCGTCCTGCAACACGAAGAACTCGACGCAGAGCACGCCGACATAGGCCATCTCCGTGGCGATGCGGGCGGCCGAGGCCAAAGCTTGCTGCTGCAAGGCCTCGCTGACCGCGGGCGCCGGCACCTGGGTAACGGCCAGGATGCCGTCGCGGTGCAGGTTCTGCTGCACCGGGAACTGCACCACCGTGCCATCGGCCCCACGGGCGCTCAGCACCGAGAGCTCCAGCGCCAGCGGCAGCATCTGCTCCAACACGCAGGGCACTTGCTTGAGCTCGTCCCAGCCGGCTTGCAGCTCGACGCGGTTGCGCACGCGGATCTGGCCCTTGCCGTCGTAACCCATGCGGCTGGTCTTGAGGATGCCGGGCAGCAGGCTGTCGGCCACCGCAGCCAGATCGGCCGCGCTCTCGATCACAGCGTAAGGCGCGCAGGCGACACCGCTGGCGCCGAAATGCGCCTTCTCGGCGGCACGGTCCTGGCAGTAGGCCACGGCGGCACCGGCTGGCGCCACAAAGCGGCGCTCGGCCAGACGTGCCAGCGCCTGCGCCGGCACGTTCTCGAACTCGGTGGTGATGGCGTCGGCCACTTCGGCCAGACGCGCCAGCCCCGCCTCGTCGAGATAGCCGGCGTGGATGTGCTCGTGGGCCACCAGTCCAGCCGGGCTGTCGGCGTCAGGGTCCAGCACCACGGTTCGATAACCGAGGCTTTGAGCGGCATGGACAAACATGCGGCCCAGCTGGCCGCCGCCCATCACGCCCAGCGTGGCTTCGCCGGGCAGCAAAGGTTTCAGCGAGGCCGCCGGCATCAGACCAAATCCTTGCTCATGGCCCGGGCCACCTCGGTCTGGCGGGCGCGAAAGGCCTCCAGCTGGGCGCGCAGGGCGGGGTTCTGATTGGCCAGCATGGCCACGGCGAACAGGGCGGCATTGCCGGCGCCGGCCGTGCCGATGGCGAAGGTGGCGACCGGGATGCCCTTGGGCATCTGAACGATGGAATGCAGGGAATCGACGCCTTGCAGATGGCGGCTGGCCACCGGCACGCCGAGCACCGGCACGGGCGTCTTGGCCGCCAGCATGCCGGGGAGGTGGGCGGCGCCACCGGCACCGGCGATGATGGCTTGCAGGCCGCGGCTGGCGGCGCTCTCGGCATAGGCGAACATATCGTCCGGCATGCGGTGCGCGGACACGACCTTGGCCTCGAAGGGAATGCCGAACTCGGTGAGAATGTCGGCAGCGTGCTTCATGGTGTCCCAGTCGCTGCTGGAACCCATCACCACGCCAACCAGGGGGGCTGTGCTCGCTGACTGTTGCTGATGATGTTGAGAATCCGGCACGACGCGCTCCAGGGCTTGGGAAACCTTGAATTGTAGGCGGCCGCAGCCATCTGACCGCTGGCGACCGGCTTTGCACGCGCCGCCCCTCCCCCGACTCCGCAGGCCCGAGGCCCGCGCCACATCGAGACCGACACGCCACCATGATCGACATCACCCTCCAGAATTTTGAAGCCGAACTGATCCAGGGCTCGATGCAGCAGCCGGTGCTGCTGGACATCTGGGCGCCCTGGTGCGGCCCCTGCAAAAGCCTGGGCCCGGTGCTGGAAAAACTCGAAGTGGCCTATGCCGGCCGCTTCAAGCTGGCCAAGCTGAACAGCGACGAGGTGCCCGAGATCGCCAGCCAGCTGAGCCAGATGTTCGGCGTGCGCAGCATTCCGTTTTGCGTGATGTTTGCAGGCGGCCAGCCGGTGGACGGCTTTGTCGGCGCGATTCCCGAAGCCCAGATCCGCGAGTTCCTGGACAAGCATGTGCCCAGCGGCGAGATGCTGGAGGCTCAGGAAGAAGTGGCCGAGGCCGAAGGCCTGATGGCCGAGGGCGATCTGGAATCGGCCTTGGTCAAGCTGCAAGCCGCGGTCGAAACCGACCCGGCCAACGAGCAGGCCCGTTTCGATTACGTCCGCGCCCTGCTGGAGCTGGACCTGCTGAAGGAAGCCCAGGCCGCCTTCGTGCCGGTGGCAGCCAAGGCCGCCGACACGCTGACGCCGCATCCGCGCTTCGCCGCCCTGGGCCTGTGGCTGCAGGCCTGCGAGCGCACGGCCGCCGGCCTGGACATCGGCGCCCTGCAGGCCGCAATTGCCGCCAACAAGCGCGACTTCGAGGCCCGCTACGCCCTGGCCCAGGGCCTGATGGCCAACCAGAGCTTCACCGAAGCCATGGACGAGCTGCTGGAAATCATCATGCGCGACAAGGCCTGGAACGGCGAGCTGGCGCGCAAGACCTATGTCGCCATCCTGGAGCTGCTGAGCAAGCCGGCCCCGAAGCCGGCCGCCAACGAGCCCAAGAGCGCCCTGGAGCTGGCCGGCCGTGCCGTCGTGCCGCCCAGCGACCCGCTGATCGACCAGTACCGCCGCAAGCTCAGCATGGCGCTGTTCTGAACGCCACGGGCGCTGCAGGCACGAGCCAGCGGCGCCCGCTTTCGCAGCTCAGCGCGGCTGCAGGGCCAGCGCCTTGAGGCGTGCCGCCAGCTGTGCCTGGTGGGCCGCAAATTCGCGCCACTCGCTGGCCGCCAGGCTGGCCTGCTGGGCCGCCACCTCGGCCTGACCGAGGGCCGCATACACCTGAGACAAGCGGCTGTGCGTGGCCGCACGGTCGTCCACATCGCAGTGCGCATCGAGCTCGAACTCGGACTCGCGCGCCTGCATCAGCGCCCGCTCGGGCTGGCCCAGATTGACCCGGCACCAGGCCAGGTCGGCCAGCAAGCTGCTGCCCAGTCGCGCCAGGCCATTGGCCATGGCCTGCGGCAGATGGGCCTCGTACAGCTCCAGCGCCTGGGCGAACTGCCCTTCCACCACCAGGATCTGGGCGCGCAGCAGCGGCGTCAGATCGGGCATGACCGAACCACCCATGGCCGCGTCGTAATGCTTGATCGAATCGGCACCGAGCAAGAGGCCCTCACCGGCCTTGACGGCCTCTGACAGGCTGGCGCGGCGCGCCTGCGCGGTGCGCATCTCGGCCATGTTGTACATGAGCGCCGACAGCGAGGCGTCGTCGCCGTCGCTGAGTGCATGGCGACGGGCCAGCGAGTACCAGGCCAGGGCCTCGGTGTTGAGATTGGCGTGCTGATGAGCCAGGCCCAGGGTCATGCACAGGCGATAGCGTGCGCCATGATCGTCAGCCGCGGCCAGGCGGTCACACAGCGCCGCTTGCGCGAGCATCTCGTCCTCGGCATGGCGCACATAGGCCAGCTGAGACAGCCAAGCGGCGCAAAGCGCCTCCAGATCGGCCAGGCCGGCCGCGCGGGCGATCTGCTGGGCGCGGGCGATCTTCTCGTGCGAGGAGCTGCTGAAATCGGTGTAGTAGCTCATCAGCCCTTCGGCGAAATGCAGCCAGGCGCCGAGCTCGGGATGGGGGTGCTGGAAGGCCAGCTGGTGCAGGCCCGTCAGCTCGCTGCGCGCCTGCTCCATGCGGCCATGGCGGGCCAGCAGCAGGGCCCGACGGGCGCGCGCGCAAGCCGACTGGGTCTGGTTGGTGGCCGCGGCGATCTCGGCCTCGATCCGCGTGAGCAGGCGGTTCTTGATCACCTCGCCCGCCGCCGGCGCACGCGCGGCGCCCGCGGCTCGCTTGCCCGAGGGGCTGCGGCTGGAGCCACTCATGACTGGGTCAGGCGCTGCAGCGCTTCGGCGTACTTGGCGGCGGTCTTCTCGATCACCTCGGCCGGCAGGGCCGGCGCCGGCGCGGTCTTGCCCCAGGGCTTGCCGTCGACTTGCGCCGCCTCCAGCCAGTCGCGCAGGAACTGCTTGTCGTAGCTGGGCGGGTTGATGCCTTCGGCATAGCTCTCCACCGGCCAGTAACGCGAGGAGTCGGGCGTCAGCACTTCGTCCATCAGGGTCAGGGTGCCGTCGGCATCGAGGCCGAACTCGAATTTCGTGTCGGCAATGATGATGCCCTTGCTCAGCGCGTAATCGGCGGCGCGCTGGTAGAGCTGGATGGAGATGTCGCGCACGCGGGAGGCGAGATCCAGGCCGATGATGTCGACCATCTTGTCGAAACTGATGTTCTCGTCGTGGTCGCCCATCTCGGCCTTGGTGGCAGGGGTGAAGATGGGCTCGGGCAGCTTGGACGCGTTCTTCAGGCCGGCCGGCAGTTGTACGCCGCAGACCTGGCCGTTCGTCTTGTACTCGGCCCAGCCGCTGCCGGCCAGGTAGCCGCGCACCACGGCCTCGACCGGCAGGGGCTTGAGGCGCTTGACCAGCATGGAGCGGCCGCGCACCTGGGCCTGCTCCTCGGCCGTCACCACCGACAGCGGGTCGTCGCCGGTCAGGTGGTTGGGCACGATGCCGTCGAGCTTATCGAACCAAAACAGGGCCATCTGGGTCAGCAACTCGCCCTTGCCCGGGATGGGCTCGCCCATGATGACGTCGTAGGCCGAGATGCGGTCGCTGGCGATCATCAGGATGCGGTCCTCGCCGACCGCATAGTTTTCGCGCACCTTGCCGCGCGCGATCAGGGGCAAGGAGGTGAGGGTCGAGTTCAGCAAGGCAGCGGTCATGGTGGGCATCCGGGAAAAGTTCGCCGGGATTTTAGGCGGCATTCAACAACGCAAAGGCCCGCCGGGCACGAACCGGGCGGGCCTGGGTCGGACGGGCGTCCTCGGTCGGTCTTACTGAACGATCTGGTTCAGTTCACCGCGGGCATAGGCCGCGGCGATGTCGACCAGCGTGCGCGGCTGGATCTTGCCGGCCTGACCTTCGCAACCGAACTCCAGATAACGCTGCTTGCACACGGCCTTGGCGGCTTCGCGGGCCGGCTTGAGCCATTCGCGGGCGTCGAACTTGTCGGGATTCTCAAACAGGAACTTGCGCACCGCACCGGTCATGGCCAGGCGGATGTCGGTGTCGATATTGATCTTGCGCACGCCATGCTTGATGGCTTCCTGGATCTCCTCGATCGGCACGCCGAAGGTTTCCTTCATCTGGCCGCCGTATTGGTTGATGATGGCCAGCAGCTCTTGCGGCACGCTCGAGGAGCCGTGCATCACCAGGTGGGTGTTGGGAATGCGGGCGTGGATTTCCTTGACGCGGCTGATGGCCAGGATGTCACCGGTGGGCTTGCGGCTGAACTTGTAGGCGCCGTGGCTGGTGCCGATGGCAATGGCCAGCGCGTCCAGCTGGGTGGCCTTGACGAAGGTGGCGGCTTCTTCCGGGTCGGTCAGCATCTGGCTGTGGTCCAGCTTGCCGACGGCGCCGATGCCGTCTTCCTCGCCGGCATCGCCGGTTTCCAGATTGCCCAGGCAGCCCAGCTCGCCCTCGACGGTGACGCCGACCTTGTGCGCCATCTCGACGACGCGGCGGGTCACGTCCATGTTGTACTCAAAGGACGAGGGCGTCTTGCCATCTTCCATCAGCGAGCCGTCCATCATCACCGAGCCGAAGCCCAGGTCGATGGCGCCCTGGCAGATCTTGGGGCTGGTGCCGTGGTCCTGGTGCATGACCAGGGGAACGTGCGGGTACATCTCGGCCGCGGCCTGGATCAGATGCTTGATGAAGGGCTCGCCGGCGTATTTGCGGGCGCCGGCGCTGGCCTGCAGGATCACCGGGGCACCCACCTCGTCGGCGGCGGCCATCACGGCCTGGACCTGCTCGAGGTTGTTGACGTTGAAGGCCGGGATGCCGTAGCCGTGTTCGGCGGCATGGTCCAGCAGTTGGCGCATTGAGACGAGAGCCATGGAAGTTCTCCGGGAGTTTGAAATCCGATTGACGCAGCCTACAAGCCCATCATCCGTCGATTGATGACGGCGCGGGCTATGTAACCACGTTGTAACTGGCGCGGATTCTAGCGGCGGGGTGGCAAACCACAGCCCGGGCAGCCTCGCTTGTGTCAATGTTGACAAGCATTTAGGCTCTCAGTGCCCTTTTGTTCACGTCTTCACGGGGGCCAACCCTGGTCACACTGCACGCATGGAGCCCCACGCATGACACGACTCGCACTCGACCAGCTGACCCTCTGGATCACCGCCGCCGCGCGCGAACATTCGCACGACCTGGCCCAGCATCTCGAGGAGCGCACCGGCGCCAGCCACCGCTCGGCCTTGGGCGCGCTGCGCCGCCTGGTCGACGCGCACTGGCTGGTGCGCTCAGGCAGCAGCCGCCGGCCGGTCTACGGCCCTGGCCTGCTGCGCCAGGTGGCGCGCTCCTACACCTTGCACGGCCTGCAGGAAGACCTGCCCTGGCAGCGCGACTTTGCGCCCCACTTCGACCTGCCGCCCCATGTGGCGCGCATGATCCAGCATGGCTTCACCGAGCTGGTCAACAACGCCATCGACCACAGCGGCGGCACCAGCGTCACCGTCTCGCTGCGCCAGACGCCCAGCCATGTGCAGCTGCTGGTGTCCGACGATGGCTGCGGCGTGTTCGACAAGATCTGTTCGGCCTTCGACATCGCCGATGCCCAACACGCCATGCTGGAGCTGAGCAAGGGCCGGCTGACCAGCCAGCCCGAGATGCACACCGGCCGCGGCCTGTTCTTCAGCTCGCAGCTGGCCGATGTCTTCGACATCCATGCCAATGGCACCGCCTTCCAGCGTCGCGCCTGGGAGAGCACCGGCTGGCAAAAAGGCAAACCCTTGCCGCGCCAGGGCAGCTCCATCTACATGGCGATCGCCCTGGACACCAAGCGCAGCCTGGATCAGGTGATGGAATCCTGGAGCCTGGCCGGTGATGGCATCGAATTCGACCGCACCACCATCAATCTGCGCCTGCTGGCCGGCCCCGGCCAGGCCCTGGACTCACGCGCCCAGGCTCGCCGCGTGGCGGCCCGGCTGCCGCAGTTCAAACGGGCCGAGGTCAGCTTTGAAGGGGTGGAGGATGTGGGCCACGGTTTCACCGACGAGCTGTTCCGCGTCTTCGCCCGCGCCCACACCGAGGTGGAACTGGTGCCGACGCACATGACGCCGCGCATCGCCGCGCTGATCAAGAGCGCGCAGAACGCCTGAGAACCAAGAGACCCGTCGACGTTGGCCGGGCTCTACCCGCCTTCGACCAACCGGTGTTTGAGAGTTTTTGTAGCGAGCGGCTGTCAGGCGAGGCTGAGTAAGGACTGATCCAGTCCTGAGGACTGGATTTGCCTAGCGAAGGACTCGGCCTCTGGCCGAGGCGGACGGAGCGCAGGAACCGGAACGTACTTCTTGTACGTGAGGATTCCGACAACGGAGTTGCGGCAAGACTCATATTCGCGAAGCGAATGTGATGTCGGAGCCAACACCGGACCAACGACGCATGACAGTCGCGCAGTCAAAAACTCTCAAACACTTAACCGACGCGGCAGACCTTGAGCATATTGGTGCCACCGGGATAGCCCATGGGCTCACCGCAGGTGATGGCATAGGTGTCGCCCGGCATCAGCACGCCCTGCTCCACCAGGATTTGCTCGGCGGCCTTCAGCGCGGCGTCACGGTCCTCGAACTTGGGCATCAGCAGCGGGCGCACATTGCGGTACAGCGTCATCTTGCGCTGGCTGACCTCTTGGGTGGTCAGGGCGTAGATGGGCACCTGGATGCGGTGGCGGCTCATCCACAGCGCGGTCGAGCCCGATTCGGTCAGGGCCAGGATGGCCTTGCAGCCGAGATGGTGGGCGGTGAACAGCGCCCCCATGGCGATGGACTGGTCGATGCGGCCGAACTGGCGGCCGGCGAAATCGGTGTCCAGGCTGACGAACTCGGCGCGCTCGGCCTCCAGGGCGATGGCGGCCATCTGCTCGATGGTCTCGACCGGGAACTTGCCGGCCGCCGTCTCGGCGCTCAGCATCACGGCATCGGTGCCGTCCAGCACGGCATTGGCCACGTCCGAGACCTCGGCACGCGTGGGCACCGGGTTGACGATCATGGACTCCATCATCTGCGTGGCGGTGATGGCCACCTTGTCCAGCTCGCGCGCCATCTTGATCATGCGCTTTTGCAGGGCCGGCACGGCGGCGTTGCCCACCTCCACCGCCAAGTCGCCGCGGGCCACCATGATGCCGTCGCTGGCCTTGAGGATGGCCTCGAGATGCGGAATCGCCTCCGAGCGCTCGATCTTGGCGATCATGCTGGGCTTGTGGCCGTAGGGCTCGCCGGCCATATTGGCCAGCTGGCGGGCCATTTCCATGTCGGTGGCGTTCTTGGGGAAGCTGATCGCCAGGTACTCGCAGCGGAAGCTCATCGCGGTCTTGATGTCCTCCATGTCCTTGGCGGTCAGGGCCGGCGCGGTCAGGCCGCCGCCCTGCTTGTTGATGCCCTTGTTGTTGGACAGCTCACCGCCCAGCTTGACGATGGTGTGCACGGCCGCGCCGCGCACCGCTTCCACGGTCAGCACCAGAAGGCCGTCGTTCAGCAGCAAGGTGTCGCCGGGCTTCACATCGCGCGGCAGTTCCTTGTAATCGAGCCCCACGGCCTGCTCATTGCCGAGCTCGGTGCGGTCGGCGTCGAGGATGAAACGCTCGCCGTTGATCAGCTCGATCTTGCCGTTCTCGAACTTGCCGACGCGGATCTTGGGGCCCTGCATATCGGCCATGATGGCCACTTCCTTGCCCGCGGCCCGGGCGGCCTCGCGCACCAGGCGGGCGCGGTCGATGTGATCCTGCGCCTTGCCATGCGAGAAATTGAGCCGCACCACATCGACGCCGGCTCGGATCATGCGCTCCAGCACCTCCGGTGAGGAGGACGCAGGGCCCAGGGTGGCAACGATCTTGGTGGCTCGGGACATGGCAGATCTCGCTGAAATAAAGTTACAAGCGGCTGATTATGCGGCGCATTTGTTGCCGCTCAAACGTCGAACAAGGGTTTCAGCGAGTTACAGCCAGTGTCCGGCCATTAGCCCGTGGCCGACAGCAGGTCGGCCACTTTCAACTTTTCGCCGCCAGCACATCGGCCACCGCCAGCGCCGTCATATTGACGATGCGGCGCACCGTGGCCGAAGGCGTCAGGATGTGCACCGGCGCGGCCGAACCCAAGAGGATGGGGCCCACCGTCACGCCCTGGCCGGCGGTGATCTTGAGCACATTGAACAAGATATTGGCCGCATCCAGCGAAGGCAGCACCAGCAGATTGGCCGCGCCCTTGAGCGTGCTGTCGGGCAGGAAGGTGTTGCGCACCGATTCGCTCAGGGCCGCGTCGCCATGCATCTCGCCATCGCACTCGACATCGGGCGCGTGCTGGGTGAAGAGCTCGCGTGCGCGGCGCATTTTCACGGCCGAGGGCCGCTTGCTGGAGCCGAACATCGAGTGCGACACAAAGGCCAGCTTGGGCGGCAGGCCGAAGCGACGCACCTCCTCGGCCGCCATGGCCGCGATCTCGGCCAGCTGCTCGGCATCGGGCTGGTCGTTGACGAAGGTGTCGGTGATGAAGAGCGTGTGCTCGTCCAGCATCAGCGCATTCATGGTGGCGAAATTGCGCGCGCCGGGTTTCAGGCCGATCAGGTCGGAGACATGCTCCAGATGGTTGTCGAAGCGACCGACCATGCCGCAGATCATGGCGTCGGCATCGCCGAGCTTGATGGCCAGGGCGCCGATGGTCGTGGCGGAGCGCCGCACGGCGGCCTTGGCCATCTCGGGCGTCACGCCCTGGCGGCCCATGACCTGGTGGTACGCCTCCCAGTACTGGCGGAAGCGTACGTCGTTGTTGGGGTCGATGACGGCCACATCCTCGCCCAACTTGAGGCGCAGGCCGGCCCGCTCGATGCGGGTGGCGATGACCTCGGGCCGGCCGATCAGGGTCGGCTTGACGATGCCTTCGTCCAGCGCCACCTGCACCGCGCGCAGCACGCGTTCGTCCTCGCCCTCCGCGTAGATCACGCGCGCCGGGTTGGCCTTGGCGGCCGTGAAGACCGGGCGCATGAACATGCCGGTCTGGTAGACGTAACGCTCCAGCGACTGGCGGTAGGCCGCCATGTCCGCGATCGGGCGCTCGGCCACGCCGGAGTCGGCCGCAGCCTGGGCCACGGCCGGCGCGATGCGCAGGATCAGGCGCGCGTCAAAAGGCTTGGGGATCAGGTAGTCGGGGCCGAAGTGCAGCTCTTCACCGGCATAGGCCGCGGCGACTTCATCGCTGGTCTCGGCCTTGGCCAGGGCGGCGATCTCGCGCACGCAGGCCAACTTCATCTCCTCGGTGATCTTGCTGGCGCCGCAGTCCAGCGCGCCGCGGAAGATGTAGGGGAAGCAGAGGACGTTGTTGACCTGATTCGGGTAATCGGAGCGGCCGGTGGCGATGATGCAATCCGGGCGCACGGCCTTGGCCAGTTCGGGGCGGATCTCGGGCTCGGGGTTGGCCAGGGCCAGGATGATGGGGCTGGCGGCCATGGTCTTGACCATCTCGGCCGTGAGCACGCCTGCGGCCGAGCAACCCAGGAAGACGTCGGCGCCATTCACCACATCGGCCAAAGTGCGCGCCGTCGTGGTCTGGCAGTAGCGCTGCTTGGATTCATCGAGCTTGCCGGCCTTGGCATCCTCACGCTCGGCGTGAATCACGCCCTTGGAGTCGCAGACAAAAATGTGCTCGCGCTTGACGCCCAAGCCCACCATCACGTCCAGGCAGGCGATCGCCGCCGCACCGGCGCCGGACACAGCCAGCTTGACGGCGCCGATGTCCTTGCCCACCAGTTCCAGGCCGTTCAGCAGCGCGGCGCTGGAGATGATGGCCGTGCCGTGCTGGTCGTCGTGGAAGACCGGGATGTTCATGCGCTCCTTGAGCTTCTTCTCGATGTAGAAGCACTCGGGCGCCTTGATGTCTTCCAGGTTCACACCGCCCAGGGTGGGCTCCATGGCGGCAATGATGTCGACCAGTTTGTCGGGGTCGCGCTCGGCCAGTTCGATGTCGAACACATCGATGCCGGCGAACTTCTTGAACAGGCAGCCCTTGCCCTCCATCACCGGCTTGGCGGCCAGCGGGCCGATGTCACCGAGGCCGAGCACGGCCGTGCCATTGGTGATCACGCCGACTAAGTTGGCGCGCGAGGTGTAGTCAGCCGCCTTCTGCGGATCGGCCTCGATGTCCAGGCAGGGATAGGCCACACCGGGCGAATAGGCCAGCGACAGGTCGCGCTGGTTGGACAAGGCCTTGGTCGGGGTGACGGCAATCTTGCCGCGCGTCGGGCTGCGGTGGTACTCGCGGGCCGCATCGCGCAGCGCGGCTTCAGCCGGGGACAAAGCCTTGTTGTTCTGTTCGCTCATTCCCTGCTCTCCTGGAAATTGGGAAAAATCAAAGTTCCGGGAGGTTACATCGACCCATGTGACGCGCTGATGCCGAGAGTTTTGACTTTCATGCAAAGACGGCAATACCGGCCGCATGATGCACCGACGAACCGGCCCAGCCCAGCGGGTCTCAAGCCACCACCGAGTCCGGGCCCTGAACAGGCAGACGCAGGGTGAAGCAGGTGCCCTGGCCGGGGGCGGAATCGACATCAATCCGGCCCTTGTGCTTTTGGATGATGGAGAAGGACAGGGACAGCCCCAGCCCGGTGCCCTGTCCGACCGGCTTGGTGGTGAAAAAGGGCTCGAAAATGCGCTTCATCACCTCGGCAGCCATGCCGCAGCCGTTGTCACGCACTGAGACACAGGCCCAGGCTCCGTCCACCCAGGAGCGGATCAGAATCAACCCATCTCGTTCGATGGCATGGCCAGCATTGACCAGAAGATTCATCAGCACCTGATTGATCTGCGCGGCAAGGCAGTACACGGCCGGCAGGGGCGACAGTTCCTTTCGCACCTGCGCCTTGTAGCGAATCTCATGCATCAGCATGTTCAGGGTGGACTCGATGCCCTCGTTCAAGTCGGCATACAGCCAGTCGGAGGCATCCACGCGCGAGAAGCTACGCAAGTCCTGCACGATGCGCTTGACCCGCTGCAGGCCATCGATGCTCTCGCGGATCATCTGCGGCAGGTCTTCCGCCAAAAAGGCGAGATCCAGGGCTTGCTCCAGCGTATGGGCTCGCTGTCGCTGTTCAGCACTGGCACTCTCGCCGCAAGCCTCCCGGTAAGCCTGCACCAGCGCCAGCAAGCTGCCGACATCGCGCGCCAGCGTGCCCAGATTGCTATTGACGAAACCGATGGGATTGTTGATCTCATGGGCCACGCCGGCCGCCAACTGCCCGATCGAGGCCATCTTTTCCTGCGCCGCCACCTGTCGTTGCAACTCGCCCAGCTTCTCGTAGGCCTTGGCGTTGTCCATGGCCACGGCAGCGTAAGCGCAGAGGTTTCTGAAGACCAGCTGCTCGCGCTCGCCAAAGCTCTGTGCCTGGAGCCCAATCACACGCATCACGCCAATGACGCGATCAGCCACTTGCAAAGGTGCAACCATACGTTGACCTTCGATCATCAGTTCGGTGCGGCTGCGCAGGGCGCGGACGCATTCGTGCTCCGCGTCGGACACTGCGATGCGGGCACCAGCCGTGGCTGCATCCAGGCATCCGAGCGCGCACTCCAACCATTCGCCGCGTTCGTCGAGCAAAAAAAACGAAAGCCGGCTGCTCTGCAGCAATTCCTCTACATGACGCTGCAACACAGCCAGCACCCGGCCGACATTGAGTTGCGCGGTGATCTCCTTGCCGCTCTCGCCCAGATGCAACAACACCGTGTGCAAGCTCTGCAAAGCCTGCGAACGCGCCGACTCGGCCTGCGCCAACTGCCGCAAATGCTCTTGCTCGGCGCGCGCGCGCTCCACCTGATGCTGGACATGCAGCACCGCCGCCTGCTTACCGGATTCTTCCGTGAACACCTGCTGCCGCACTTCGCTGGCCCGCTGGCTGAGCTGGTACGCGGCACTGAAATCTCCCCGGGCCGCGTGCGCAGCCGCAGCACTTTCGAGCAAGGCCGGCGGCGGGCAGTACCCGGGCAAACGCTCGGCCTGGGCCAAGGCTTGTTGCAACCAGGGCAGCACCGCCTCGGGCGACTGGCCCTCGGCCTGGCCGATTTCGGCCAGCGTCCACAAGATGTCGACCAGGGTGCTGCGCTCACGCTGCTGCTGCGCCACCTCGCGAGCATGCAGGGCCGCTTCTCGGGCCTCGGCCAGGCGCCTCAGGCGCAACAGGGCGCGCGCTTGCCCCAGGGCCGCGTCGGTGTGCATGTCCTTGGAGTCGACCGACTGCGCCCGCTCCGCCAACAGTTGGAAATGCTGCAGCGCGCTCTCGTTTTCCTGCAGATCCAGCTCGATCTCCGAGAGGTACTTGAGGGCGAGCATGGCACTGCGGTTGTGAGGGTGGGCCGCCAGCAAGGCCTGGCACTCCAACAAGAGCTCGCGCGCCGCGCTGAGCTGGCCGATGCGCCGCATTGCATCCCCGGTCTGCGCCAATGCCAGTGACAGCGAGCCGGGCCAGCCGGACTCGCGCGCCAGGCTCAGGCCGCGCTGCAGCCACTCCACCGCCTGCGCATAGTCGGACATGCTGGTGTAGGTGTAGCCCAGGTTGGAGGCCACCGACAAGGCCCGCCGCAGCTGGCCCGAGGCCACCGACCAGCGGTAGGCCTCGATCAGCCATTGCGCCGCCGGCGCAAACTCGGACGACAGGCCGCACTGCAGACCACGGTAGTCGGCCACTGCAGCCGCACACGCTGGGCTCAAGCCCTCGGTGCTGCGAGGCAGTCGCGCATCCCAGGTGTGATTGGCCACCATCTGGTCGCGAAACAGCTCTGAGCGCGCCAAGGTCAGTTGCAAAAGAAGGAGTCTCTCGCCATCGCCCACGCGCTCTGCCAGCTCGATGGCTGTTTCCAGCCCCTGCCGCAAGCACTCAGCCTGACCCCGATCGGCCGCGACGTAATGTCGCAACCAATGCAAATCGCACAAGCCGCGCAAATCCTGTAGCGCGCTGAAATCGAGCTCGGCCTGATCGAGCAGCCCCTGTGCCTCATCCAGCCTCATACCCAGCAAGGCCACCTCGGCCTGCACCAGGCGCATGCGCGCTTGAATGCCATTGCGCACCTTGTCCGCGAGGTCGCTCAACGGCACCTTCGCCAGTACCTCGTGGGCCAACTGCAGCGCACGCTCACTGTCCTGCTGACGCAAACCCCAGGCCAGCACTGCCACTTGCTCCAGGTCCGCGGCTTCATTCGCACCGGCCTCCTGGGTGAATGCCAGCGACCCACGGCACGGAAACATCTCAAGTTCGCCAGTCCAGCGCATCTGCAAGCCTCGCCGCTTCAGTGGCTTGAGCCTACGCCGGCAAGCCTGACCTGAACAGCCTGAAGTTGTAGCGGCTCCGGCAGATGTGAGCAATGTCACGCCACCAAACCATGGGCAACCAGCGTCAGCGACAAGAGACCAAGCGGCGAGGCCGGGTCAATGCGTTCGCCAACTCCACAGGCATTTGCTCGACAGCCCCGGGGCTGCTCGCAAAAAGGGCCTCGCAATGCGAGGCCCAGTCTGCAATCAGCACGCTCAGCAAGTGCGTGGCCGCATTGCCCAATGGCCCGTATCAGGAGGGGTGAGCCGTCAGCCTTGTGCGCGCCGACTCAGGATCTCGAAGGCCGGCAGGGTTTTGCCTTCCAGGATTTCCAGGAAAGCGCCGCCGCCGGTAGAGATGTAGCCCACATCCTTTTCGATGCCGTACTTGGCAATGGCTGCCAGGGTGTCGCCACCACCGGCGATGCTGAAGGCCGGCGAGGCGGCGATGGCGCGGGCAATGGTCTCGGTGCCCTGGGCGAAGGCGTCGAACTCGAACACGCCGACCGGTCCGTTCCAGACGATGGTGCCGGCGGCCTTGAGCTGCTCGGCCAGCAGGGCTGCGGTCTTGGGGCCGATGTCCAGGATCAGGTCGTCTTCAGCCACATCGGCCGCGTCCTTGACCGTCGCCGGCGCATCGGCCGCGAAGCGCTGAGCCACCACCACGTCCACCGGAATCGGCACGGCGGCGCCGCGTGCCTTCATCGCATCGATCACGGCCTGGGCTTCGGCCACCAGATCGGGCTCGGCCAGCGACTTGCCGATCTTCAGGCCAGCAGCCAGCATGAAGGTGTTGGCGATGCCGCCGCCGACGATCAGGCCATCGACCTTCTCGGACAGGGCCTTGAGGATGGTCAGCTTGGTCGAGACCTTGGAGCCGGCGACGATGGCCACCAGGGGGCGCTTCGGCGCGCTCAGCGCCTGGCTGATGGCGTCGATCTCGGCAGCCAGCAGCGGGCCGGCACAGGCAATCTTGGCGAACTGGGCGATGCCGTAGGTCGTGCCCTCGGCGCGGTGGGCGGTACCGAAGGCGTCGTTGACGTAGATGTCGCACAGAGCGGCCATCTTCTTGGCCAGCTCTTCGTTGTTCTTCTTCTCGCCCTTGTTGACGCGGCAGTTTTCCAGCAGCACCAGCTCGCCGGGCTTCACATCCACGCCGTCCACCCAGTTGGCCACCAGCTTGACCTCGCGGCCCATCAGTTCACCCAGGCGCTGGGCCACCGGGGCCAGGGAGTCTTCGGGCTTGAACTCGCCCTCGGTCGGGCGACCCAGGTGGGACGTGACCATCACGGCAGCGCCGGCCTTCAGGGCGTGCTCGATGCAGGGGATGGAGGCGCGGATGCGGGTGTCTTCGGTGATGTGGCCGGCATCATCCTGCGGCACATTCAGGTCGGCGCGGATGAAGACGCGTTGGCCGGCAACTTTGCCAGCGGCGATCAGGTCGGTAAAACGGATCACGTTCATAGGGTGAGCTCAGGGCTAGTTTGGAATTCGGGGCGTGGCGGGGTCGAACAAGGACCCGGCCGTGCGAGGTCCGCTAGCTTACCAAGCCCGATGCCGCACACCGAATCCAAGCGGTTTCACCAACCCAGGCCGATGCGCAGGGCCAGCATCACAGCCGTGCCGCAGACGATGGTGCCGAGGATGCCGCGCTTCCAGAAGAAGTAGGCGGTGCCGGCTGCGGTGGCGTAAAGCCGGGCGTCTTGCCAGGTGCTGATCAGCTGGCCCTGGGTCATGACGATCTCGGGCACGATCACGGCGGCCAGTGCGGCGATGGGGGCATAGCGCAGGCCCGTCTTGGCCCAGTCGGGCATGGGCAGCTCTTTCTTCGGAATCATGAAAAAGCCACGGGTCAGCAGCGTGATCAAGCCCATGCCGACGATGGCCAGGGCCGTTTGCCAATCACTCATCGCCGCCGTCATTCCTGCACCTCCCGCGCCACCGCACTCGACGAGGGCGACCAATGCTCCATCAGCAAGCCCGCGGCCACCGCCACGGCGATGGCCACCATGATGTTCAGGCGCAGCGGCAAGGCATAGGCCGCCACCGCGGCGCAGCCGGCCAGGGCCGCCGAGACCCAGGTCTTGCGGTCCTTGAGCAAGGTGTAGGACAGGCCCAGCAGCGCCAGCACGCCCGCGAAACCCAGGCCCCACTGCGTGGGCACATGGTTGGCCAGCAGGATGCCGGCGATGGACGGGATCTGCCAGGCCGCCCAGTTCAAACACACCCCGCCCCAGAAGTAGGGCGCTTGATCGGGGTGCGGCTTGGCCTCGGGAAAGCGCTTGAGGAAGGCGACGTAGTTGAGATCGGCCGCAAAGTAGGCGATGTGCAGGCGCTGAAGCAGCGGCAGGTGGCCGAAGTACATGCGCCACTGCACGCTGAAGATGATGAAGCGCAGGTTGACGCAAAAGGCCGTGGCCCAGATCACCCAGATGGGCGCACCACTGGCGATCAGGGGCAAGGCCGCCAGCTGCGAGCTGCCGGCAAACACCACCAGACTCATCAAGAGCGCCAATCCGACCGACAGGCCGCTCTTGATCATGGCCACACCTGTCACCAGGCCCCAGGCCGAGATGCCCAGGGTGATGCCCGCCATCTCACGCGCGCCGCGCCGGAATTCAGGGTGGCGGCACTGCGCCCTCAAGGTTTGAAGCATGCGCCATTGTCGCGGCCCGAGCGCAGGGCCGCTGTCGCAGGGAGATCACGCCAGCACCGCCCGGGGCGATCCTGCGACCGCCCGGCTGCCAGCAGGGCAGCTCAGTGGCCGCTCAGTTGCCGCTCAGTTGCCGCTCAGTTGCCGCTCAGTTGCCGTTCAAGCGGCGCACGCGGCCGCTGCCCGCCATGGAGGTGCTGAGCTCGGGCGAGCCCACATAGCCCACATCGCCGGAACCGGCGATCGACACCTTGAGCGTCTTGCTGGCGTTGACTTCGGCATCGCCGCTGCCCGCGATCGAGACCTTGACCTCCTCGGCCAGCAGGCCGCGCGCGCGAACATCGCCCGATCCGGCGATCGACAGGCTCAGGCTGCCCGAGCGGCCGTTGGCCGTGACCGTGCCGCTGCCGGCCACCTTGACACCCAGGCGCTCGCTGCTCAGGTCGGCGAACAGCACATCGCCCGAACCGGCCACGCTGGCATCCACCTCACCGGTCTTCATGGCCTCGACCCGCACATCACCCGAGCCGGCCACGGCAATGCTGCGCAGCTGGGCCATGTCCAGCACGATCTCGGGGGTCACCGAACCCTGCACCTCATAGCCTCGCTTGGGGCTGATTTCCAGGGTGCGGCCGCCCTTCTTGCCCTCGACGATGCGGGTTTCGATATAGCTGTGGAGGTTGCGGTCGGTCTTGACCTCGACCCGACCTTGCGAGCTTTGGCGCACGAGCAGTTTGAAGCCTCCGGCCAGGCTCACGCTCTCAAAGCTGCCCAGATCGCGGACTTCGCTGCTGACATCGCCCGTGCCCTTGATGCGTTCGGAGCTGCCCCAGCTCCAGGCCTGGCTGCCGACTGAGGTCAGGCTGAGGGCGGTCAGGGCGGTGACGGCAGCGAGAGAGAACAGACGGCGTTGCAACATGATGGTCAGGCTCCGAAAGAAGATGAGGTGCAGGCATCTTCGGCGTGCCGACAGACCGCGCCCAGCGCGATTCGACCAAATGCAGGCGCGGCAGCTTCAAATGCCAAAAGCACGGAATCACATGAAGCCAAGGCGTGAAAAGCCGCGGCAGCACGGGGCTGCAGCGGCCGGGGCTCACGCAGGGCGGGCGGCGTGGGCGCGATCAGTGAGCTTTGGCCTTGCTCGCCTTGGCGCCGTCTTTCCCGCCCTCTTTGCCAGCTTCTTTCTCGGCGTTGTCCTTGGCTTCGGCCGCCGCAGCAGCCTTTTCTTCCAGCGCCAGGGCCTCAGGGCTGCCCGGCTTGGGCGGCCTCGGTACGACCGGGGCCACACCTTCGAGCTTGTTCTCGCGCATGTACTCGTCCATCTCCTTCCAGCCATTGAACACCGAGGCTTTGTGGGCCTTGGGGTTCAAGGTGTAGCAGTCTTCGATGGCGCGCATGGCGTGACGGCAGGCGCTGCCGATGGCCTTGCCCTCGGCTTCCTTGGCGGCCATGACCTTGGCCGGGTCCTCGATGCCCAGCTGCTCACAGCCGGTCAGGGCCAGCAGGCTGGCCAGCAAAGACAGGGTCAGGAGGGCGCGACGAGGCGCGGTCGGGTGCGACTTCATGTCTTCAGTATCGGCCAGAGCCGGGTCAGCTTGAGTGCAGCGTTCGCAGACAGAGAATGAACGAAGGGCGAGGCTTCAGCGCCCCTGTGCCATGGCCATGAGCCGCGCCACCCGCTCCTCAGTGGCCGGGTGGGTGCTGAACAGGCCCGCCAGGCCACCGCCAGAGAGCGGGTTCATGATCATCATCTGCGCCGTCTCGGGGTGGCGCTCGGCCGCTTCCATCGGCAGGCCTTGGGCAAAGCGATGGATCTTGTTCAGGGCCGAGGCCAAGGCCTGCGGGTCGCCGGAAATCTCGGCGCCGCCGCGGTCCGCCTCGAACTCACGCGCCCGGCTGATGGCCATCTGGATAAGGCCGGCCGCAATCGGCGCCAGAATCGACACCAGCAAACCGACCAGCGGATTGCTCTGACGGCCCTCGCTGTCGCGGCCGCCAAAGAACATGGCGAAATTGGCCAGCATGGAGATCGCACCGGCCATGGTGGCGCTGATGGTGCTGATCAGGATGTCGCGGTGCTTCACATGGGCCAGCTCGTGCGCCATCACGCCGCGCAACTCACGCTCGGACAGCACACGCAAGATGCCCGTGGTCGCCGCCACGGCGGCATGCTCGGGGTTGCGGCCGGTGGCAAAGGCGTTGGGCGCGTCCTCGTCAATCAAGTAGACGCGGGGCATAGGCAGCTGAGCACGCTGGGCCAGCTCACGCACCATGCCGTAGAACTGCGGCGCCGAGGTCTCGTCCACCTCGCGTGCCTGGTACATCTTCAGCACCATCTGGTCAGAGAACCAGTAGCTGAAGAAATTCATGCCCAGCGCCACCAGCAGCGCCAGCATCATGCCCGCCTGGCCGCCGATCAGGCGCCCCAGGGCCATGAACAAGGCGATGATGGCGGCCATCAGGATGGCGGTCTTCATCAGATTGAACATGGCGGCGGGCTCCTCGCGAGACTACGGTGGAAGCAGGCACATCGGGCCGAAAGACCCGATTTCAAGCAGATTCAGAAAGAACCGACTCAGGCGGCGCTGTGCTCGAAACGCGCCCCCACGGCCACCGGCCGCGCCTGCAAAAAGGCCGCCGCCGGCAAGCGCTTGCCGCCGGCGCGCTGCAGCTCGGTCAGGCGCACAGCGCCCTGGCCGCAGGCGACGACAATGCCCGACTCATCCACCCGCAAGACCTGACCCTCCGCGGCAGGGCCGTCCCCGCGCTCGCAGACTTCGGCGCGCCAGATCTTGAGCAGTTCGCCCTCCAGCTGTGAAGCACCGCCTGGGAAGGGATCGAAGGCGCGCAGGCGACGGGCGATCTGGGCCGCATCGTGCTGCCAGTCGATCTGCGCCTCGGCCTTCTCGATCTTGTGGGCATAGCAAACACCCTCGGCCGGCTGGGGCGTGGCCGTCAAGCCGCCGCAAGCGCCCAGCTCCAGGGCCTCGACGATCATGCGGCCGCCCAGGGCCGCCAGCTTGTCGTGCAGGCGGGCTGTGCTGTCATCCGCGGCAATGGGCAGGCGCTCGATCAAGAGCATGTCACCCGTGTCCAGGCCGGCATCCATCTGCATGATGGTGATGCCGGTTTCGGCGTCTCCGGCCTCGATGGCGCGGTGGATGGGCGCGGCACCGCGCCAACGCGGCAGCACCGAGCCGTGGATGTTGAGGCAGCCGCGCAGGCCCGAGCTGCGGCCTGCGCCGGGCAGATCCAGCACCCATTGCGGCAGGATCAGGCCGTAGGCGGCGACCACCATCACATCGGCGCGGGCGTCGAGCAAGGCCTGGCGGGCCGCCTCGGCGTCGTCCGGGAACTTGCCATCCAGGCGCAAGCTGCGCGGCTGGGCGACCGGGATGCCATGCTGCAGCGCCAGCTGCTTGACGGCCGAAGCCTGCAACTTCATGCCACGGCCGGCGGGCCGGTCGGGCTGGGTCAGCACGAGAGGCACTTCAAAACCGGCCGCGATCAAGGCCGCCAGGGCGGTGGCCGCAAACTCCGGCGTGCCCGCGAAAACGACCCGCGGGCCGCCCGAACGCGAAGCCGACACAGCAGCGCCGGCCATCAGCGGCGGCGCCCTTCTTCTTCGCGGGCCTTCTTGACCAGCTTGGTCTTGATGCGCTCGCGCTTGAGCGGGCTCAGGTATTCGACGAAGACCTTGCCCATCAGGTGGTCCAGCTCATGCTGCACGCAGACGGCCAGCAGGCCCTCGGCCTTGAACTCGTAGCTCTGGCCCTCGCGGTTGAGCGCGCGCACGGTGACGCGGGAATGGCGCGGCACTTTGTCGTAGATCTGCGGCACCGAGAGGCAGCCTTCTTCACCCTCGGTGAACTCGGCGCTGGTCTCGATGATTTCGGGGTTGATCAGCACGCGCGGCTCGTTGCGCTCTTCGGAGGTGTCGATCACCACCACGCGCTCGTGCACATCGACCTGGCTGGCAGCCAAACCCACGCCTTCAGCGGCATACATGGTTTCCAGCATGTCATCGACGAGCTGGCGGATGCGCTCATCCACCGCCGTGACCGGCTTGGCCACGGTGTGCAAACGAGGGTCGGGGTAACGCAGAATGTTCAGTTTCGCCATGAGCTTGCGTGTGTGGACTCAGCACAACGCCTGTTTGTAAGAGCTTGCAAGAGGGCAAAAGCGCCCGCTTTGTTCGTTGCGACGCCCTGTTTTTGGGGGCAGAATCGTCGCGGCCTGGGGGGATTTTCGCTGAATTGGCGCCGCTGGTCCGAGGCCGCGGCAAAGCACCCCGTGCGATGGCTTGAAAAAAAGACCCCGAAGTCTGTCCAACCCACCCGCAGCCGGTCTGCGGTAGAGAGTGCTCGATGCCTGTTTGTGAATCGCTGATGTCCGCCCGGCCCGCCCAGAACACCGCCCTGTTTGTGAAGAACCTGCTGCTGGCGGCCAGCCTCTCGGCCCTCAGCCTGGGCGCTGCCGCGCAAACAAGCAGCCTGCCCATCACCGGACAACAACGCGCCACCGCCGACCGCGTGGCCCAGGCCGGCGTGCCGCTGAGCGAGCTGGCCGCCGACGCCCCCGACTCCCACACCGTCAAGGCCGGCGACACACTCTGGGACATCTCCAAGCTCTTCCTCAAAAGCCCCTGGCGCTGGCCCGAGCTCTGGGGCATGAACCGCGACCAGATCAGCAACCCGCACCTGATCTATCCCGGCCAGGTGCTGGTCTTGGTCAAGGTGGACGGACGCGCCCGCCTGCAACTGGCCCAGCCGGTGGGCAGCGGCAGCAGCGGCGACACGGTCAAACTCTCGCCGCGCGTGCGCAGCTCAAGCGTGGACGACGGCTCCATCAGCGCCATTGCCCTGAACCTGATCGAGCCCTTCCTCAACGACGCCGTGGTCTTCGACAGCGATGAGCTGGCCAAGGCGCCCCGCATCGTCGCCACGCCGGAAAGCCGCGTGCTGCTGACCCGCGGCGACCTGGCCTACGCCCGCGGCGACCTGAGCCAGGCAACCGACTACCGCGTGTTCCGCAACACCCGCCCGCTGCTGGACCCCAGCACCAAGGAACTGCTCGGTTATGAAGCGCCCTACCTCGGCACCGCCGAGCTGACCCGCCCGGGCCAGACCACACAGCTGCCCGATGGCAAGAGCGAAATCGTGCCGGCCACCCTGACCATCAAGTCGGTGCGCCAGGAAATTGGCGTCGGCGACCGCCTGGCCCCGGTGCCGCAGCGCAGCTTCTCTCGCTACGTGCCGCATGCACCGGCCCAGCCCATGTCGGGCCAGATCGTCTCGATCTACGGCGATGGTCTGAATGCCGGCCAGAACCAGATCGTGGCCCTGAACCGCGGCGCCCGCGACGGCATGGAGCGCGGCCATGTGCTGGCCCTCTGGCAGCAAGGCCGGCGCATGGTGGACCGCAGCGGCGGCCAGCGCGAGGAGATCAAGCTGCCCGACGAGCGCCACGGCGTGCTCTTTGTGTTCCAGGTCTACGCTCGCGTGTCCTACGCCCTGATCATCTCGGTCAAGGACCCCGTCAAGGCCGGCGATCGTTTCACCCAGCCCTGAGGGCGGCCACGCGGTCGCCAAGCCATGTGGGACCGCGATGAATTGGGCGCTTGGCTGCGCCTGCTGGAAAGCCCTGGCATCGGCCTCGACACCGCGCGCCGCCTGCTGCTGAGCCTGGGCTCGCCGCAAGCGGTGTTCGATCTGCCGGGTGCCGCCTGGCAGGATCTGCTGACCCCCAAGCAGCGCGAAAGTCTGAGTCGCCCGCCCGAGCACCTGGACGCGGCGCTGGACGGCACCTGGGCCTGGCTGCAGGCGGACCCCTCGCACCAGATTCTGCTGCTCGGCGATGCCGACTACCCGCCGCAGCTGATGGCCACGGCCGACCCGCCGCTGCTGCTCTATCTGCAGGGCCGGCGCGAGCTGCTGCGCTCGCCTTGCCTGGCCGTGGTGGGCAGCCGCAACCCGACAGCGCAAGGCCGGGACAATGCCCGCGCCTTTGCCCGCGAACTGGCCCAGGCCGGCTTGTGCATCACCTCGGGCCTGGCCCTGGGCGTGGACGGCGCCGCGCATCAGGGCGCTTTGGCCGCCGGTGGCGCCACCATCGCGGTGATGGGCACCGGCTTTGACCAGATCTACCCGCGCCGGCACCAGGCGCTGGCCGCGCAGATCAGCGAGCAAGGCCTGATCCTGAGCGAGTACACGTGGGGCATGCCGGGCCTGGCCAGCAACTTCCCGCGCCGCAACCGCCTGATCGCCGGCCTGAGCCTGGGCACCTTGGTGGTGGAAGCCGCCCTGCCCTCGGGCTCGCTGATCACCGCACGCCTGGCCAGCGAGGCGGGCCGTGAGGTGTTCGCCATCCCGGGCTCGATTCACTCACCCATGAGCCGGGGCTGCCACGCCTTGATCCGCCAGGGCGCCAAGCTGGTGGAAACCGCCCAGGACGTGCTGGAAGAGCTGCCACCCGGCAGTTGGCCGGGCAGCCCGGCGGTGAACAGCAGCAAGCAGCCGTCAGCGCCCGCTGAAGCGCTGGACTGCAGCCCCGCCCTGCGCCAGGTCCTGGAGCTGATGGGCTTCGACCCCATCGGCCTCGATGCCCTGCAGGCCCGTGGCGGCTGGCCGGTGGCCGAGCTCAGTGCCCATCTGCTGGAACTGGAGCTCAGCGGCGCGATTGCCCGCCTGCCGGGGCAGCAATTCCAGCGCCGCGCCGGGGCTTGAGGCCGCCGCGCCGCCTTCGCGCGGAAACGCAGTTTGGGGCCTTGAGACGGGCTTTTCCGGCCTGTTTGGCCGGTTTCTCGCCCCTTTCCGTCGGAGGCCCTGGGTTATAGTCAGCCCATGTTTGACGTCCTGGTCTACCTCTACGAAACCTACTGGCGGCCGGACGCCTGCCCGGATCATGCCCAGCTGACTCGCAAATTGTCGGCCGTGGGCTTTGAGACGGACGAAATCCAGGAAGCCCTGTCCTGGCTGGATGGCCTGGCCAGCGCAGCCACCTCCTTCCAGGGCCAGCAAGGCGTCGACAGCCTGCGGGTGTATTCCACCGCCGAACTGGACCACCTGGGCGAGCCCTCGGTCGGCTTCATCACCTTCCTCGCCTCGGCCGGCGTGCTGCGCCCGCCCATGCGGGAGATGGTGATCGACCGCGCCATGGCCATCTCCGGTGGCCCCATGGACCTCGAAGACCTGAAGATCATCGTGCTGATGGTGTTCTGGAGCCTGGGCGAAGAGCCCGACGCGCTGATCCTGGACGAACTCTTCGTCGCCCCGGAAGACCGACTGATCCACTAGGCCCGCCGCGCACTGCGGCGCGCATGAACGACAAGGGCTGCCGAGGCAGCCCTTTTGTTTGCCCGCTTTTTTGCCCGCTTTTGCCGGCCTGCGCGCCTGCTCAGTTCAGCAGACGCGAGGGATCGACGTCCAGCTTGGCCAAGGCATTGCGGGTCGCGCGCACGGTCAGGGCTTCGTCCTGCGCGGGGCGCAGCAGGCCGGCCTGCAGGAACGCCGCCAGGCGGTTGAGCGGGAACAGCACGCCACGGCCGGTCGGCGTGACGAACAGCGTCATGTGGCGGCGGTTGCCACGCCAGGCCAGCTGCACCGCTTCATTGCGGCCGCGGTAATCCAGCATGAACCAGCCACCGACCTGCAGCTCGCGGGCCCAGGCCAGCATGGCCGGGGTCGGCGCCGAGCCACCTTCGGCCACCACCTCCATGCCTTCGGCCTCGTGGCCGGACAGGTCGCGCACCAGCAGCTCACTGATGTCGGACTCCTCGCCGTCCTCGGGCAGCATGGTTTCCAGCGTTTCCAGCTGATCCATCAGCTCGTCCAGACGCTCACGCGGGATGGCGGCGGTCTTGGCGGTGAAGGCCGCGGCCAAGGCATTGTTCAGGCCGCGGATGTGCTCGTCCTGCTTGTCCACAGACAAACCGGCCTGGCCCATGCCGTCACGCAGGGTTTTGAGCAGGGGCGGCAGGCGGCGGATCACCTCGGCACGCTCTTCGCGCGAGACCTTGGCGCTGGCCGACCAGATCAGATCGGCCGCCGCGCGCTTCATCTGCTTGGTGTTGTCGGACTGGGCGCCGGTGCGCACCGCGGTCACGGCCAGCACATCGGCCCAGATGTGGAACAGGAACTCGCGCACGCCATCCTGAACCGGCACCTCGTTGAGCATCTTGCGCAGCTCGATGGTGTACTGGATGGCCAGGGTTTCGCGCTGCTCGACCTGCTGGGCCAGGGACACGCCGTGGCGGGTGGTCTGGTTCTCGTTCTTGAAATAGTTGTCGAGGAACTTTTCGAACTCGGTCAACACGGTCTGGAAGACACGGCGGCCGGTGTCAGGGTAGGCCTCGACCACCTGCACCACGCGCTTGATCTCGCGCTCCAGCGGGTCGCCCGCGGCGCCGCTGGTGCCGGTATTGCCACTGAAACCCATGACGCAGGCGCCCATGCGGTCGATCAGCTGGCGCGCCGGGTGGTCGGTGGTGGCAAAGAAATCGGGCTCGCTGACGGCGACGCGCAGCACCGGCATCTGCAGGCGGGCGAACCACACCCGCACAGAGGCCGGGATGTGCTCTTCCATCAGGATGCTCTGGAACATCATGGCCACCAGCTCGATGGTGGCGCGCTCGGCCGGCGTGTCGGCGGCCTGCTTGAGCACCGACTTGAAGGCCTGGTTGCGGGTCTTGATCTCTTCCAGCAGCTGCGGCGCCGGCACGGGCTGACCGTCGGAATGAACGGATTCGCGCTGCAAAGACTCTTGCGCGTGCTTGATGGCCGCACTCAGGCGCGGCGCCGCAGGCCGCGAAGGCGGGAAGGGCTGGGCCTCGACCTGGGTTGGCGCCATGGCCGGATCCGAGACGCTGCTGGCGCCGGATGGGCTGCTGCCGGCGCCCGCGGGCTGAATCGCGGCCGCCGAGCCTATGCGGGTGGCGCCCATGCGGGTGGCAGCCGACTCGGCCATGGCCGTGGCCCCGAAAGCCGGCACCTGGCGGCCGACGATTTTCTGCAGCAGTTGCAAGACCTCTTCGGCCTGGCTGCTGGCCGGGCTTCGCACCGGTGCCTGGCCGGCCTCGGGCAGGCCCGAGGAGCCGCGGATCTGCGGTGTGCGCGTGGCCGCACCGAACTGGGTGCCGCCGTAGGGCACACCGGCGCCGGGCACATAGGCCGTGGCGGCGGGCACCGGGCTGTTGTCGGCGCTGCGGCGAATGAAGGGGCGCAGGTCCACCTCGGGCAAGACCTGCTGCGAGACCAGCCAGCGGTTGGTCTCGTGGTAGCACTCGACCAGCAGCTGCGAAAACTCTTCATGCAAGGTGCTGCGCAGCATCTGCCAGTCGGAGGTGGCCAGGCCGCTGCGCATCCAGGCGTCCATCACCAGCTTGGCAACGACGTTGGCACGCAGCAAATCCTGCGCAGGCAGGTCGTCTTGCTTCTCCAGCACCTGCATGCGGGTGCGCAGATCGGTGAACTCCCAGGTCGCCTTGTCCATCATGGCCAGCGCTAGGCGCGAGCTGGTGATCTCGCGCTCGATGGTGTCGTCATCGACCAGGGACATGGCCGCTGGCGCCGGTGCCGCAGAGGTCGCGGTTGCGGCGCTGGGTGCTTCGATGATGCCGTAGACGGCGGCGTGACGCAGGCCGCTGATGACGCCCGACACCCAGGCCGGGCCGTGGCGGTTCCAGGACTGCACGCCGTCGCGGCGCGCCACCATCACTGCGTACTCGGCGGTCTGCAGCAGCAGCTGGGCGGCAGCCTCGTTGAGCACCTTGCCGAGCGCCGAGATGCCGCGCACCAGGGACTCGATATAGATGCGCCGCGCCTGAGAGGCCAAGGCCTGATTGCGGGCGGCTGCGCTCATGAGAATTCGTGGATCATGCTGAGTGGTTTTCGGCCACTCTACACCACGGCTCCGGCGTTTGGATCGTCCGGATCTTCCTTGTTGATGGGCGTCTTCACCAGATCTTCGCGCTTGACACCGAGCCACATCGCGATCGCCGCAGCCACGAAGACCGAGGAGTAGATGCCGAACAAGATGCCGATGGTCAGCGCCACGGCGAAGTAATGCAGGGTCGGGCCGCCGAAGATCAGCATGGACAGCACCATCAGCTGGGTCGAGCCGTGGGTGATGATGGTGCGGCTCATGGTGCTGGTGATGGCGTGGTCGATGACCTCGTGCGTGTTCAGCTTGCGGTACTTGCGGAAGGCTTCCCGCACCCGGTCAAAAATCACCACCGACTCGTTCACCGAGTAGCCCAGCACGGCCAGGATGGCGGCCAGCACGGCCAGCGAGAACTCCCACTGGAAGTAGGCGAAGAAGCCCAGGATGATGACCACGTCGTGCAGGTTGGCAATGATGCCGGCCACGGCGAACTTCCACTCGAAGCGGAAGGCCAGGTAGATCATGATGCCGATCACCGTCATACCCAAGGCCAGGCCCGCGTCATGCGCCAGTTCCTCACCGACGGCAGGGCCGACGACTTCGCTGCGCGAGAGCTTGACCGGTTCGGCGCCGTCCGGCGTCAGGCAAACCTGCTTGCTGATGGCCTCGCCCTTGTCGCTGACGGTTTGGCGCTGGCTGATGCTGCCCGATTCAGCCTTGCACAGCTCGGCGAACACGCGGCCGACCTGCTCGGTCTGCTTGATGTCGCCACGCAGCGGCAGGCGCAGCATGACGTCATGCGAGCTGCCAAAGGGCTGCACGGTGACTTCACCGAAATTCATCTGCTCGACCACATGACGGGTCTTGTCGATCTCGGCCGTCTTGGCGTATTCGATCTCCATCACGGTACCACCCGTGAATTCGATCGAGAAGTTCAGACTGCGCGTGACCAGGAAGAACACGGCCGCGGCAAAGGTCAAGAAGGAGATGACGTTGAAGATCAACGCATGCTTCATCAGCGGGAGATCCCGCTTGATACGGAAGAGTTCCATGATTCGAGGCTTTCTTGGTCTCAGGCCTTGGCCACGGGTTGCGAGTCGGCATCGCCGGCCGAGGCCGCGCCGGGGCTGGGCTCAGGCTTCCAGATCTGCCCGATGGACAGGGACTTGAGCTTCTTCTGACGGCCGTACCAGAGGTTGACCAGGGCACGCGAGAACACCACCGACGAGAACATCGAAGTCAGGATGCCCAGGCAGTGCACGATGGCAAAGCCCTTCACCGGGCCCGAACCGAAGGCCAGCAAGGCCACGCCGGCGATCAGGGTGGTGACGTTGGAGTCCAGAATCGTGGCGAAGGCGCGTTCGTAGCCGACGCTGATGGCCGCTTGTGGTGCCATGCCGGCACGCAGCTCTTCACGGATACGCTCATTGATCAGCACGTTGGAGTCGATCGCCATGCCCAGCACCAGGGCGATAGCGGCAATGCCCGGCAAGGACAGCGTGGCCTGCATCATGGACAGCACGGCCAAGAGCAGCAGCAGGTTGAAACCTAGAGCCAGAGACGAAAACAGGCCGAAGAGCATGTAGTAAATGCACATGAACACGGCCACGGCGACAAAGCCCCAGGTCACGCTGGCAATGCCCTTGGCGATGTTCTCGGCACCGAGGCTTGGGCCGATGGTCTTCTCTTCGATGATCTCCATCGGTGCGGCCAGCGAACCGGCGCGCAGCAGCAGGGCCGTGTCGTTGGCTTCCTGGGTGTTCATCGAACCGGTGATCTGGAAGCGGTTGCCCAGCTCGCCCTGAATCACCGGTGCAGTCACGACCTCGCCCTTGCCCTTTTCGAACAGGATGATGGCCATGCGCTTGCCGATGTTCTCGCGCGAGATGTCCTTCATGATGCGGGCGCCCTTGGCGTCCACGGTCAGGCTCACGGCGGGGCGCTGCTTGTCGTCGAAGGTGGTCTGGGCGTCGTTCAGGCTTTCACCGGTCAGCACCACCTGGCGCTTGACGATGATGGGGCCGAAGCCGCGATCGATGAAGCGCTCGGTGCCGAAGGGCACGGGGCCGGAACCGGCCAGGGCGGCTTGCGCCTCGGCGCTGTCATCCACCATGCGCAGTTCCAGCGTGGCGGTGCGGCCGATGATGTCCTTGGCCTTGGCGGTGTCCTGCACACCAGGCAGCTGAACGACCACGCGGTCCAGACCCTGCTTCTGAATCACCGGCTCGGACACACCGAGCTCATTGACCCGGTTGTGCAACGTGGTGATGTTCTGCTGCAGCGCAGCTTCCTGCACGGCCACCTGGGACTTGGGCTTGAGGGTGCCGACCAGGCGCAGATCCAGGCCTTCCGTCACCGGCTGCCACTGCACATCGGGCAGTTGATCGTTCAGCACGGTCAGCGCTTGCTGGCGCACGGCTTCCTCGCGGAAATTGACGTTGACCGCATTGCCATCGCGGCTGATGCCGGCGTGGCGGATGTTCTTCTCGCGCAGCATGCTGCGCACATCGCCGGTCAGGCTTTCGGCCTTCTTGGTCAGGGCCGACTTCATGTCGACCTGCATCAGGAAGTGCACGCCGCCACGCAGGTCCAGCCCCAGGTACATGGGGTTGGCGTGCAGGGCGGTCAGCCAGCGCGGCGAACGCGACAACAGATTGAGCGCGACGATGTAGCTCGGGTCGCTGGGGTCGGTGTTCAGCGCCTTGCTGATCGCGTCCTTGGCTTTGACCTGGGTGTCGAGGTCGGCAAAGCGGGCCTTGACGGAATTGCCTTCGAACTGAACATAGTCCGGCTTGATCTGCGCATCGCTGAGCGCCTTTTCGACCCGGGCGGCCACGGCCGAGTCCACCTTGACGGTGACCTTGCCGCTGGACACCTGCACGGCAGGCGCTTCACCGAAGAAATTCGGCAGCGTGTAGATGAAGCCGATCAGCAGCGCGACAACAAGGATCGCGTACTTCCACAGCGGATAACGGTTCATGAAGGCTTCCTCTCAGGCCCATGCACCGGGGCTGCCGCCTCGAAACATCAAGGCAGTGCCGGCGGTGCCGGGTGAGCCCGCCGCACGCGGCGGCAGGCTGGCTAGTCCAGCGGCGCCGCCTCCCTCTGCGGAGCGGGCCGACCGGTGTTCTTGGATTGGCTTACTTGATGGTGCCCTTGGGCAGCACTTGCACCACGGCGCCGCGCTGCACTTGCAGTTCCACACCATTGGCGACTTCCAGGCTCAGATAGCTCTCGCCCACCTTGCTGATCTTGCCCAGCAGACCGCCGGAGGTGATGACTTCGTCACCCTTGGCGATGGCGTCGATCATGGCCTTGTGCTCCTTCTGGCGCTTCATCTGCGGACGAATCATCACGAAATAGAGCACCACAAACATCAGCACCAGGGGCAGCATGCTCAGCAGGCTGGATTCCGGTGCAGCAGCTGCCGCAGGAGCAGCTTGGGCGAAAGCATTGGAGATGAACACGAGGAAATTCCCTTTGGAGATGTGGTGAAGCCGAGTGGTCGGGCGCGATTCAATCGACACCCAGTTCTGGGCCAGGGCGGCATCAAATGAACGGCGGATTGTATGTGCGCTACGACCTCACCCGTTGCCCAGACCAACCCGCAGCCGGCACGTTTGGGGCAGCGCAGAACGAAGTCGACGCGGGAGTCACTGTATTTGGGGTTGCGCCCGCTTGACGGCAAGCCCTTCAATAAATATATTTACAGAATACCAACGGAGTTCTTCATGACCGACCTCAGCCCAACAATCCCCTGCGCCCGTGCCGACCTGCCCCGCTGGACCGGCGTTTTCCCCGCTGTCACCACCAAGTTCAAGGCCAACGAAGACCTGGACATTGCCGAGATGGAGCGCCATTTCGATTTCCAGATCCAGAACGGCGTGCACGGCCTGGTCACCGGCGGCTCGCTCGGCGAAGCCAGCACGCTGACGCTGGAAGAGAAGCTCGAGGTTGCCGCCACCGCCCTGCGCGTTTCGGCCGGCCGCGTGCCGGTGCTGGCCAATGTTTCGGAAACCAGCACCCGCAATGCCATCCGCTATGTCGAAGCCGCCGCCAAGCTGGGCGTGCAGGGCCTCATGCTGATGCCGGCCGTGCTCTACCCGGCCGACACGCGCGAGGCCATGGCCAATGTGCGCACCATCGCGCAGGCCGCCCAGCTGCCCATCATGATCTACAACAACCCGGTGTCCTACCGCGTGGACCTCAAGCCCGAGGACATGGTGGAACTGGCCGATTGCGAGTGGCTGGTGGCCATCAAGGAATCGACCGACAACATCCGCCGCGTCACCGACCTGCGCAATGCCCTGGGCACCCGCTACCAGCTCTTCATCGGCGTGGACGACCTGAGCTTCGAAGCCCTGGCCCTGGGCTGCGAAGGCCTGCTGGCTGGTTTGTGTGATGCCTTCCCGGCGGAAACCGTGGCGCTCTACAAGCTCATGCAGGCCAAGCGCTACGACGAAGCGCTGAAGATCTACCAGTGGTTCATGCCTTTGCTGCACCTCGATGTCAGCGCCAAGCTGGTGCAGAACATCAAGCTGGCCGAGGCCATGGCGGGCGTCGGCAACGAGCATGTGCGTCGCCCGCGCCTGCCCCTGGTCGGCGCCGAACGCGAACGCGTGGCCACCATCATCCAGCGCGGCCTGGACACCCGGCCCGATCTGAGCCGCCTGTTCTGATCGGAACCGTTCCTGCCTGCCGGCAGGCCTGCGATGATGCGCCTATGAAAAGCAGCCATCCTCAGGATTCCGTCTCGAACCAGGCCTCCATCACCATGGAGACCGAGCCCGACAAGCGACGCTTTGCCGACCAGGCCTACGACGCGCTGGAATCCATGATCGCCACCCTGGAGTTGCGTCCGGGCGCACCCATCGTCGAGGCCGAGCTGATCGAGCGCACCGGCCTGGGCCGCACACCCACCCGCGAGGCCTTGATGCGCCTGGTGGCCAGCGGCCTGATCGTGCAGCAGCCGCGCCGCGGCCTGCTGGTCAGCGACATCCGCCTGGCCGAGCATCTGGACCTGATCGAGGCGCGGCGCGTGCTGGAGCGCTTGATCGCAAGCTCCGCCGCACGCCGCGCCACGCCGCAGCAGCGCCAGGATCTGCTGCACTGCGCGCGCCAGATGATCAAGGCCAGCCAGGCCGGCGATCTGGCGGCCTACATGGCGGCCGACCAGGCCCTGGACCATGTGGCGCATGCAGCCTGCCGCAACCCGTTTGCCGTAGCGGCTGTCGTGCCCATGATCATCCAGTGCCGGCGCTTCTGGTACGCCTACCAGCACCAAGGCGATATGAGCGAAGGCTCGCGCTGCCACCTGGTGCTGGCCGAGGCCATCGCGGCCGGCGAGTCCGAGCGCGCCAGTGCCGCGGCCGATGGCTTGATGGACTATCTGCGCAGCTTTGCCAGCGCCGTCATCGCCTGACATCTTTTTCAGTCATCTTCACGCCATGCGCATCATCGATTCCCACACCGGCGGCGAGCCGACCCGCATCCTGATTGACGGCGGCCCGGACCTGGGCCGCGGCAGCATGGCGGAGCGACTGACGCGCCTGCGCGAACAGCACGACGCCTGGCGCAGCGCCATCGTCAACGAGCCGCGCGGCTCGGACGTGCTGGTCGGCGCCCTGCTGTGCGAGCCGCAAGACCCGACTTGCAGTGCGGGCGTGATCTTCTTCAACAACGTCGGCTACCTCGGCATGTGCGGCCACGGCACCATCGGCCTGGTCGCCACGCTGGCGTATCTCGGGCGCATCCAGCCGGGCGAGCACCGCATCGAGACGCCGGTGGGCACGGTCAGCGCCACCCTGCACACCGACGGCAGCGTCACCGTCGCCAATGTGCTGGCCTACCGCTGGGCTCGCCAGATTCCCGTGGAAGTGCCCGGCCATGGCCGCGTCCACGGCGATGTGGCCTGGGGCGGCAACTGGTTCTTCCTTTGCGATGACCATGGCCTGGACCTGCGCCTGAGCGAGGTCGAAGCCCTGACCGATCTGTCCTGGCGCATCCGCCAGGCCTTGCAGGCCCAGGGCATCACTGGCGAAGGCGGCCAGGAGATCGACCACATCGAACTGATCGGGCCGGCCCGAAACCCAGCCCACCAGGGCCGCAACTTCGTGCTCTGCCCCGGCAAAGCCTACGACCGGTCCCCCTGCGGCACCGGCACCAGCGCCAAGATCGCCTGCCTGGCGGCCGACGGCAAGCTGGCGCCCGGGCAAGCCTGGGTGCAGGAAAGTGTGATCGGCAGCCATTTCACGGCAAGCTACCAGGCCGCAGAGGGTGGCCGCGTGCTGCCGCGCATCCACGGACAGGCGTTTGTCACCCTCGATGCAAACCTGGTCTTCCAGCCCGGCGACCCCTTCGCCTGGGGCATCCGGGACGAAAGCCGAACCTCCGGCACCCGCGGCGGCTGATGGCCGCCAACCCCCTGCCCATGCGCCGCCATGCCGATGTGATCGTCATCGGCGGCGGCATCATCGGCGCCGCCTGCGCCCGCGAGTACGCACGCCAGGGCCTGAGCGTGGCCGTGGTCGAGCCGGGCCCGATCGGCGGCGGCACCACGGCGGCATCGATGGGCCATCTGCTCACCGTCGATGCCCTGGACCCGGCCGATCAAACCGAATCGGATTTCAGCCGCCGCAGCCTGCAGCTCTGGCAAGACTGGCTGCAAGCCCAGGAGGCGCACCGCGAGCTGGCCGAGTACAGCCGCTGCGGCACGCTCTGGCTGGCCGCAGACGCCGAGGAGCTGGCCCTGGCCGAGCGCAAGTGCGCCTGGTTTGGCAGCCAGGGCCTGGCGGCGGAGATGCTCAAACCTGAGGCCTTGTTCGAAGCGGAACCCCTGCTGCGCCGCGACCTCTGGGGCGCCCTGCGTGTGCCCGGCGATGGCCGCGTCTACCCACCGCGCGTGGCGGCCCGCTGGCTGCAGGAGGCTCAGGCCAAAGTCTTCCGCGCCCGGGCTGTCGGTTTTGACGGCGCCTCGGTGCGGCTGGACGATGGGCGCGAACTCTGGGGCGCCATGACCGTGATCTGCACCGGCCTGGCCGCGCAGCAGCATCTGCCCGCCGGCTGGCTGCTGCCCAAAAAAGGCCATCTGGCCATCACCCAGCGCCACCCGGGCCGGGTGCAGCACCAACTGGTCGAGCTGGGCTACTTGAAACGAGCCCATCTGGTGGACCAGGACACGGTGTCTTTCAATCTGCAACCGAGGCCGGGCGGACAACTGCTGATCGGCTCCTCGCGCCAGATCGGCCGCGAGGATCGCGAGCTGGACCCCGCGCTGCTGAAGCAGATGCTGCGCCAGGCGCTGCACTACATGCCAGGCCTGGGCGAGCTCAGCCTGCTGCGCTGCTGGACCGGCGTGCGCCCCGCCAGCCGCGACGGCCAGCCCCTGATCGGCGCTCACCCCTTCTTACGCCGCTGCTGGTTGGCCACGGGGCACGAAGGCCTGGGCATCACCACGGCCCTGGCCACGGCGGAGCTGCTGGTGCAGCTGAGCCTGGGCCAGCCCTGCAGCCTGGCCCCCAGTCCTTTCCGACCCGAACGTTTCAGCGAAAGCCAGCATGTCGTCGCCCCAGCCTGAGCTCCAGGTTTTCATCAACGGCCGGGCCCTGCAGGTGCCGGCCCATTGCAATGTGGCCGCGGCCCTGCAGCGCGCGGGCTTGAGCCACAGCCGCCGCTCCGAGACCGGGCAGCCACGCGCCGCGTTCTGCGGCATGGGCCAATGCCAGGAATGCCGGGTGCGCATCGATGGCCACGATCATCGGCTGGCCTGCATGACCTTGGTGGTCAACGGCATGCAGATCGAGACGCAGACGTGAGCAGCACAGTGCAGCGTGAGGCTCAGCACTTGCAGGCCGATGTCATCATCATCGGCGCCGGGCCGGCAGGCATCGCCGCCCTGCTGCCCTTGCTGGAGGCCGGCCGGCGCGTGATCTGGGTGGAGCAATCGGCGCAGGCCGGCGGCCAGATCTGGAGAGCGGGCCTGCCTGCCCACTGGCGCACTCAGGTCGACGCGGCCTTGAAACACGCCTTGCTGCAACGCTGCTTCGGCCATGCGGTGATCGATGCGCACATTGAAGCGACCGATCAGGCTGTGAGTCTGCGGCTGTGGCAGCCGGCGCACCCGAACCGAGTGCCGGTCCAGGTGCGGGCACCCCAGTTGCTGCTGGCCACCGGCGGCCGCGAGCGTTTTCTGCCCTTTCCGGGCTGGACCTTGCCTGGCATCACCGGGGCTGGCGGGTTGCAAGCCCTGGTCAAGCAAGGCTGGCCCATCGAAGGCCAGCACGTGGTGCTGGCCGGAAGCGGCCCCCTGCTGCTGGCCGCGGCAGACACGGTGCGACAGGCCGGCGGGCAGATCCTGCTGATTGCAGAGCAAGCCTCGCGCGCCAGCCTGCTTCGCTTTGCGGCTGGCTTGCCCGCGGCCAAAGCGGCGCAGGCGGCCGGCTTGGCCTGGCGGCTGCGCGGCATTCCCTACCGCAGCGGCACCTGGGTGCAAAGCGCGAGCGGCGATGGCCGGCTGCAAAGCATTCAGCTGAGCACGGGGCGCGCGACTTGGGCCCTGGACTGCGATGCGCTGGGCCTGGGCTTCGGGCTCTTGCCCAACACCGAGCTGGCCCAAATGCTGGGCTGCCAGCTCACGGATGACGGCGCAATTGCCGTAGACGCCGGCATGGCCACCAACCTACCCGGCGTCTATGCCGCCGGGGAATGCTCAGGCATTGGCGGCGTGGACAAGTCAGTGGCGGAAGGCTCGCTGGCCGCCCAGTCCATGCTCGGACGCGCCGGTGCCAGCCGTCCAAGACAGAGCGCCCTGAAGTTCGCCGACCATTTGCAGCGCCACTTCTCCTTGCGCCCAGAAGTGCTGAAGCTGGCTGCCACCAGCACCACCGTCTGCCGCTGCGAGGACATCAGCCTTGGACAACTCAAGGCTCACAGCGACTGGCGCGAGGCCAAACTGCAGACCCGCTGCGGCATGGGCGCATGCCAGGGCCGCATCTGCGGGCCGATTTGCGAAAGCCTGCTGGGCTGGCCCGCACAACAGAACCGCGGCCTGCGCACGCCGCTGCAAGCTGCACCCTTGCATCTGCTCGCTGAGGACTGACTCTTGTTGCGCTCGCTCAAGGCGCAAGCACACAGTTGCTGCAGACGAGAAGCCCATAAAAAAAGCGACCCGAGGGTCGCTTTTTTGACTTCGATCGAGAACGATCAGAAGTTGTGGCGGATACCAGCAGCCAGCGAGCTGAAGTCACCAGCGCTCTTGGCGGCGGTGGAGTCGATGGCGGTGTAGAAACCGTACAGCTTGGTACGCTTGCTCAGGTTGTAGTTGTAGCCCAGGGTGTACTGCTTGGCACCATTAGAACCGATCGAACCACCTGCCTTGGAGCCACCAACATTCAGATGGAACTCCGAAGCGCCCATCACGTACATCGCCGACACGCGAGCGATGGTGCGGGAATCATTGGCGCCAGTACCCATATCTTCACGTTGAACATAGGCGCCCAGAACGATGGAGCCCAATTCATACAGACCGCGCACGGCGAACTGCTTGGCGCTACCAACCTTGCTGAAGCCAGCGCCCAGGTGCAGAGGGCCTTGATCGTAGTTACCGGAGATATCCAGGCTGCGAGGCTCAGCACCCTCGCCCGCGCCCACGGCAAACTCACCCGAGAAGCCACCGACGGTGGGGGTGAAATAGCCAACCTTGTTCTTTTGCTTGAAGGTTGCGAACGAATACAGTTCATCCGAGGAAGAACCGGTGTCGTGATTGTGGTTGCTGATGTAGTCAGCGGTGGCGAAGTAGGAGCCCGGGGTCCAGCGGCCCAGACGCACAGCACCGAAAGCGCCGCTCAGTTGCACGGAAGCTTCACGGCCCCAGAAGTCACCGGTGGCAGCACCGTTGTCCGAGTTCAAGCCGTGTTCCAGGGCGAAGCTGGCCTTCAGACCGCCGCCCAGGTCTTCTTGACCCTTGAAGCCCAGACGCGAGGCGTTGTTGGCCACGACGACCTTGCGATCACCGGCGCCAACCTTCTGGCTTTCGACGGTGGTGTTGATACGGCCCCACAGGGTGACCGAGCTTTGAGCGAAAGCGGCGGGAGCGGCCAGAGCTGCGATAGCAGCCACGAGAGCGATCTTTTTCATCGTATGCCTTTTGTGAGTTGAGTGTGTGCTGGGCTTAGCCGCCCGGTCTTCTGCGCAATGTGGGGGAAGTATAGAAGTGGCTCGGAGCGCTGAAACAGCACCGACGCGAATTTGCAACACTTCTCTGGTACACCTCATTTCGTGCGAATCGGCACTTGCCAGAACGGTCGATTGGCTCGATCACGCCAGTTCGTCGAGGCCCAGGCCACCCAGATGTGCGTCATCGTTCCAGCCCACGAGCGTGAAACCGGCGTCGGAAAATAGCAGGCGGTTGATGGCCGCGTTGCCCAGTGTCCAGGTTCTGGGCGCCTGCAAGGGCAGGCGCGTGGCCGCGCGGTACAGGCAGTCGAGCACGCCGCCATGGGTCACGATCAACACGGTCTGCCCAGCGTGTCGCTGCAGCACACGCTCCACAGCAGACACGCTGCGTACATAAAACTCTTGCAAGGTTTCACCGCCCTCGGCACCGAAATCCGGATCGCGGCGCCGCCAGCGCTCGCTGTGATCGGGCCAGCGCTCGGCAATCTCCTGCCAGGTCTGGCCCTGAAACACACCGAAGCTGCGCTCACGCAGGCCTGGATCCAACTGCACGGGCTGCCCAAGCGCCGCGGCTGCAGCGGCCGCGGTCTCGCGCGCCCGGCCCAGATCACTGCTGTAGACCACGTCCACGGATTCCCCGGCCAAGACCTCGCCCAGACGCTGGGCCTGAGCACGCCCGGTCTCGTTCAGGGGCACATCGAGCTGGCCTTGGATGCGCTTGTCTCGGTTCCAGGCCGTTTCGCCATGGCGAATGGCGAACACGCGTGTGCTGCTGTCCAGCGGCATGGCCTCAAACACCCCAGACCAGGTCGTTGTCAGCGCGCTGGGCATGGCGGATCAGCTCGATCAGCGGCCAGGCGCGCTGACGCAGGCTGATGCCCTCGCGTCGCGGCAGCGGCTCACCGGCAGCCTCGGCTTCGGCTTGCAGCTGAGCAAACGCTGCCTCGTCCTCGGCCACCGCCTGCTCCAGGCTCGAAATCGCGGCCGGCAACTCGGCGCCGCGCAAAATGCCCTGCGGGGAAGGCTCGCGCCCCAGCAGGCGCAGGATCTGCTCGCCCTGCGGCTGCAACATGATCACATCGGCACCGGCCTTGGATTTGAAGCGATAGATCATGGTGACGGTCCTCCCCGGGATGGCTGCTCAGATGAATGCCAGCCATTGTCGGCGCAGTCATGGCTGCGCAGGCGGCGTCAGATCAACAAACCACCCATCAACCGCATGCCGCCGCCCGGACTGCTGGGGTTGCCGCGGCGCCAGACCCGCTCCTCGAACTCCTGCGGCCCCAAGGCCGGGGCGTAGAGGTAGCCCTGGAACTCGTCACAGCCGGCGCGCAGCAGGAAGTCGCGCTGGGCTTCGGTCTCCACGCCTTCGGCAATCACATGCAGGCGCAGCGCCTGCCCCATCTGGATGATGGCATTGACGATGCCGGCATCGCTGGCATCCGAAGGCAAGGCCTTCACGAAACTGCGATCGATCTTGAGACGCTGGATGGGGAAGCGCTTGAGGTAGCCGAGGCTGGAGTAACCGGTGCCGAAGTCGTCGATGGACATGCACACGCCCAGCGCCGCCAGGCTTTGCAGCCGCCGCAAGGCCTCTTCGGCATCGCGCAGCAGGATGGATTCGGTCAGCTCCAGCTCCAACAAGCCCGGCGGCAGGCCCGAGGCCCGCAAAGCATGGGCCACCGTGTCGGCAAACTGGCTTTGCTGAAACTGCAGCGCCGAGACATTCACCGCCACCGGCATGCGCCAGCCCTGGCGCAGCCAGCGCGCCGCCTGCTCGACGGCCTGATGCAAGACCCACTCGCCGATGGCGACGATGAAGCCGCTCTCTTCCGCAACCGGAATGAACTCGGCCGGCGAGATCTCGCCGCGCAGCGGGTCGCGCCAGCGAATCAGCGCCTCAGCGCCGATCACCTGGCCGCTGGCCAGATTGATCTGCGGCTGGTAGTGCAGGCGGAACTGCCCCTCCTGCAGCGCCTGGCGCATGGCGTGGTCCAGGCGCATGCGCGAGAGCAGGTCCACATCCTTGCGCGGCTGGTGGAAGTGAAAGGCCGAACGGCCGCTTTCCTTGACCCAGTGCATGGCCTGCTCAGCGCTGCCCATCAGCTCATCGGCCGTGGCGCCATCGCCCGGGAACAAGGCGATACCGGTGCTGCAGGTGACCGTGAAACTCAGGGTGTCGAAGCAGAACGGCCGCGCCATCGCCTCCTGGACCCGGCGTGCGGCGTTTTCGGCGCCGCGGGCGTCGGCCTGGTGGATCAGCAGGGCGAACTCATCCGCGCCCAGCCGGGCCACCATGTCCACCTCGCGCAGACAGGCCTTCAGACGCTCGGCCACTTCGCGCAGCACCCGGTCGCCATAGGAATGACCCAAGGTGTCGTTGATCTGCTTGAAGCGATCCAGGTCGACATTGAGCAGGGCAAAGGGTGCGCTTTCGCGCTTGGCCATGGCCTGGGCATAGTCGATGCGCTCGGCCAGAGCCCGACGGTTGGGCAGGCCGGTCAGCATGTCGGAATGGGCCAGCTCCTCGATGCGTTGGCTGGCCGCCAGCTTTTCACTCAGATCGCGGAACGAGTAGACCCGGCCAATCGGCCGACCGCGGCTGAACTGCGGCAGGGATACCCGCTCCAGCACCCGGCCGTCCAACAAGCTGATCACATCGCTGCTCTGCAGCAGGGCGGCGTCCTGGATGGCCGAGAGCCGCGCCACATAAGCCGCACCGTCCACGACGCTGCGGCGCATCCAGGTCTGCACCGCCTCGTCATTGCGCTCTCGCAGCAGGTCTTGCGGAATGCCCCAGAGCGAGGCAAATCGGCGGTTGAAGGAGCGCATGCGCCCGGCCAGATCGACCACCAGAATGCCATCGGCCGTGGATTCCAGCGTGGCCTGAAGCTCGGCCACCAAGGCCTCGCGTTCCTCCTCGGCCTGGCGCTGCGGGGTTTGGTCGCGCACACTGACCAGCCAGCAGCCGCCACCCGGCATGGCCGCATCGGCGACAAAGCTGATACGCCGTGTCACCCACAGCATGCGGCCATCGGCGTGGCGCATCACGGTGTCGGACAGCAGATGCGCCTGACGATCCTGCGCGGCCTCCATCCAGAACATGACGTCCTCGGGAGAGCTGGCCAGTGCCTCCACTCCTTGACCTAGCCATTGCTGGGCGCTCAGGCCCAGCAAAGCGGCCGCACCTGCATTCACCGCAAGAATGCGGCGGCTGCTCCCATCGACCAGCCACGCGGCCTCCAGCATGCCCTCAAGCAGGGCGATCTGGGCGGGCGTGGCAGTCGTTGGTGAGGGCAGCGGCAGGCTGACCAGGGTCACGCCGCCAACTCCGCGGCACCCGGACCCAGCGTCGGCTCGAAAAAGTAAGCCAGACGGGTGCGAGGGCTGAGGTAATCCAGCGAAGCGCGTGGCAAGTGCTGCGGCTTCAGGCTGCGGCGGATGCCCAGGTCGGCATGCTGCTCCAGATTCAGGATCAGCGCCTCTTCGCGCGGCACCTTGGGGTCATGGACCATGACCTTGGGCTTGAGCGGCCGCGAGGAATTGACCGCCACCACCAGGGCGAAGCGGTCGTCGGTCAGCTGCACCGTCGAACCCGGCGGGTAAACGCCCATCATGCGGATGAAGGCGTTGAGCATGGTCGCGTCAAAACGATTGCGACCCTGCGCGAACATCAGGGACAGGCCCTCGTGCGGCGTCATGGCCTTGGAGGCCAGCAGGGGATTGCACAAGCCATCGAAACGATTGACCAGGGACACGATGCGCGAGCCGGCGCTCATGCGATCGACATTGATGCGCTGCGGGAAACCGCTGCCATCGGCGTTCTCATGATGCTGCGCAATGATGAGCAAGGGACCGGCGGCCAGACCCATGCCCTGGGCCAGGGCCACGCCCTTGGCCACATGGGACTGATAGCCATTCAGTTCGGCCGCCGTGAAGCTGTCATCGCGGTGGCGCAGGCGGGCCAGCACCTCGGTCTTGCCGATGTCATGCAGCAGGGCGCCGACGCCCAGGTCCATCATTTCCTCGCGGCCGAGGCCGAAAGCTCGGCCCAGCAGCAAGGAGATGATGGAGACATTCAGGGCATGGGCCGTGCCGCGGTCACCGGCACCTTCGTTGAGCAGGCGGATGTTGAGATCACCCTCAACCAACATCTTGTCGAGCAAGGCGGCGGTCAAAGCCGTGGCTTGATCACGCGCATAACGCGGATCGGTGGGCACCAGATCCATCACGCCACGAAAGGCACCAGCGGCCTCCGCGTACTGGCGCTCGCAGAGGTTGAGTGCCGCGCGCTGGGCCTCCAAGGCTTTGCGATGCGCTTCGCGCGCCAGCTCTTCAGCCGACAACGCATTGGACACTTCAGGCGCGGGCTCGGGAGGAAGGGGCGAGGCTTCAGTCTGCAGATCGCTCTTGCCCGGACTCCAACGCACCTGCTGCAGCCCGAGGCGACGCAGGATCAGCAACTGGTCTTCGGAACTCAGCTTGAAGCTGCTGAGCGGAAAGGGATGCGACATCCAGCCCAAATCCAGATGGATGAACATCCCCACCTTCAACTGGCCGACATCGATCAAAGGATCTGCAGTGGTGTCCTTCATTTTCTTTCTACGCCATTTTGACGGCGCCCTCTGGCTCAGCTTCGGCCGCGGCGCCACCAAACTTGAGCCCTGTCGCCAGTATTGCCCATCACTGACGCACGCCCATGAAACGGCGTGCAAATTGTCACGCCTGCGAGCAAGAAAGCTGGACCTGACCCCTTCGAAATGTTCACTTGAAGAACCAATGTTCTAATTAAGAACCAAACAACGTCTGGGCCGAATGCGCGCCCGCTCACACCCTGCCCTTGGCATATCGGCCAGCTGAGCAGAAATGCACAGCTCGAACGAGACCCTTGGGTAGTTTTCACCGCCTCTCAATGCTGCTGGAGACCCAAGGCCATGAACCACGCCTACATCTGCGACGCCATCCGCACCCCCTTCGGCCGCTACGGCGGCGCGCTGTCTTCCGTCCGCGCCGACGACTTGGGCGCCATCCCCCTGCGCGCCCTGATGGCACGCAACCCCGGCGTGGATTGGGAAGCGGTCAGCGATGTGCTGTACGGCTGCGCCAACCAGGCGGGTGAAGACAACCGCAACATCGCTCGCATGTCGGCCCTGCTGGCCGGCCTGCCGATCGGCGTGCCGGGGGTGACCCTGAACCGGCTGTGCGGCTCGGGCCTCGATGCCGTCGGCACGGCCGCACGCGCCATCCGCGCCGGCGAAGCCGATCTGATGCTGGCCGGCGGCGTGGAAAGCATGAGCCGCGCACCCTTTGTGATGCCCAAGGCCGAGAGCGCCTTTTCGCGCAACAACGCCGTCTACGACACCACCATCGGCTGGCGTTTTATCAACCCACTGATGAAGGCGCAGTACGGCGTCGACTCCATGCCCGAAACGGCCGAGAACGTGGCCAGCGAGTTCGGCATCTCACGCGCCGACCAGGATCGCATGGCCCTGGCCAGCCAGCAGAAAGCCGTGGCCGCCCAGGCCGCTGGCTTTTTTGCGGCCGAGATCACCCCGGTCCACATCGCCCAGAAAAAGGGTGATGCCTTGACCGTTGATCAGGATGAACACCCGCGCGCCACCAGTCTCGAAGCGCTGGCCAAGCTGAAGCCCATCGTGCGCCCGGACGGCACGGTGACGGCCGGCAATGCCTCGGGCGTCAACGATGGCGCCTGCGCCTTGCTCCTGGCCAGCGAAGCGGCCGCCGCCCGCCATGGCCTGACCCCGCGCGCCCGCGTGCTGGGCATGGCCACCGCGGGCGTGGCGCCGCGCATCATGGGCATGGGGCCGGCGCCGGCCACGCAAAAGCTGCTGGCTCAGACCGGCGTCAGCCTGGCCCAACTCGACGTGATCGAGCTCAACGAAGCCTTCGCCGCCCAAGGCCTGGCGGTGCTGCGCCAGCTGGGCGTGGCCGACGACGATGCGCGCGTCAACCCGAACGGCGGCGCCATCGCCCTGGGCCACCCGCTGGGCGCCAGCGGTGCACGCCTGCTGAGCACGGCAGTGAATCAGCTGCATCGCAGCGGTGGACGTTACGCCCTGTGCACCATGTGCATCGGCGTGGGCCAAGGCATCGCCGTGCTGATCGAGCGGGTCTGAGCTCGCTTAAACGCAAGAAACAATCTTTCGATCCAGGGAAAATTGCCAATAAGCGACTTGGAACGCAATAACATTTCTTTACACGCGCTGCTCCTGCAGCGCTTTTTTCTATCCGACAAACGGCTTCACATGTCTTTTGGCATGGCCCGATGTGCATGGGATACTGAATTCAATTCACCAAGCGGACATCACGCGTGAAACCTGCCCGGAGGGGACAGGACCGGGGCCCAACACCCGATGCGATGCTCGCTCAGGCCAAAAATTTCAGCTTTCGTCTTTCTTTTCTTTCACCCCAGCCGGCCCTGCCAGGCCGAATCATCTCAGCCAGACTCACAGACTTGATTTGAAACGTGAATGCGAAGCATTCGCTGTTCTAATGTTCCGTGTCGGGTGCTCGCACCGGATACCGGGAAGCGCCTGAAACGCCGCCAGAAAGGCGAGCGGGCGCCTGCGTGTGAACCCGGCTCGGCCGCTTCGGCGGCCCGAGAGATGAATCAACCCGGCAATCGACCGGGGTGGAATTTGATGGTCTTGAATCCTGAAACGCGCTCTGAGCCTTGAGGGCGCCCAACACACATCGCCATGTCTGCTGCACGCGCATTTGAAGACCTGACCGCACTGGCGGTCCCCGCTCTGACCGAGCCTTCGCTCGACAAGGGCGCCCTGCCCGCTGTCGCCAAGTCCGACAGCAAGCCCGCCAACGAAGGCCCGCTCAAGCGGGATCTGGTGGCCGGCTTGGAAAAAGGCCTGGCCGTGATCGAAGCCTTCGATCAAGAGCGCCCCCGCCTGACCATCAGCGAAGTGGCAGGCCGGACCGGCTTGACCCGCGCTGCAGCGCGCCGCTACCTGCTGACCCTGACCCACCTGGGCTTTGTCACCCAGGACCGCAAGATGTTTGCGCTCTCACCCAAGGTGCTGCGCCTGGGCCAGAGCTATATGCACTCGGCCCGCCTGCCGCGCATCGTCGAGCCCGAGCTGCACAAGCTGGCCTATGCACTCAAGGAAGCCAGCTCGGCCGGCGTGCTGGATGGCGGCGACGTCATCTGCATCGCCGCCACCAGCGCTGGCCGCGTGGTCTCCCCCACCCTGCAGCCCGGCGCCCGCGTGCCGGCCTACTGCGCCGCCAACGGCCGCGTGATGCTGGCCGCCCTGCCGCAGGCGGAGGTGGACGAATGGATCGCCCGCCAGCAGCTGACCCCGCTGACCCCACACACCATCACCCACCCGGAACGCCTGCGCATCGAGATCGCCCGCGCTCGCGCCCTGGGTTATGCCTGCATCGACCAGGAGCTGGAGCTGGGCCTGCGCACCGTGGCCGTGCCGCTGCGCAACTACCGCGGCGATGTGGTCGCGGCCATGAACATCAGCGTCCATGCCTCGCGCATGAGCATGGACCAGATGGTCGAGCACTGCCTGCCGCCGCTGCTGCAAGCCCAAGCCCATCTGCGCATGCTGCTCTGAACCCCGCCTCAGGCCCATGAACGGAAAAGCCACCCCGCCGAACCGGCGCGGTGGCTTTGTTTCTTTTTGCCGCTGAAGCGACCGCAGCTCAGGCCCAGCGGCGCTGCTGCAGCAGCGGGCTGACGCGGTAGCGCTCGCTGCGGTAGGCGGCGAACAAGGCATCGAGCAGTTCGACCACGCGCTCCGCGCCCAGCAGCGCCAGCCACTCGAAAGGCCCGGCCGGGTAGTTGACGCCGAGCTTCATCGCCAGATCGGCGCCTTGCTCGTCGCAAACCCCCTGCCAGACGGCATCGCTGCCCTCGTTGACCAGCATGGCCACGGTACGAGCCACGGCCAGGCCCGGCACATCGCGCAGCTCCAGCAGTTCCCAGCCCAGCGCATGCCAGAGCAGGCGCACAGCCTCACGCGCACTCGAAGAACAACGCGGGCCAAAGGCCACGGCCAGACCATCGACACGATCAGGGGCGACAGGCCAGTCCATCACCGCGAGCTCCGCATAACGACGCTCGTGGGCGATCTGGGCGGCCGTGCGGCCATCGCTGAAGTGCAGATGCACCTCGCCCAGCACCAGGCCCACCCAGTCGGCCGATTCGCCGCGGCTGAAGCTCAGGCCCCGGTGCGCAAACCAAGCGGCCAAAGCCTCCACCAGCGGGCCGCGCCCGACCAGGCTGAGGGCCGGCAGCGCGGCACTGACAGGCTCGATCGGCGCCGGCGGCGTCGGTGGGCCGACGTAAAAGCCCTTGCCGACCTTGCGGCCCAGACGCCCGCCATCCACCAAGGCCTTTTGCACCAAGGAGGGCTGGTAACGCTTGTCGCCGAAGTTGGCCTCGAACACCGACTGGGTGACCAGGTAGTTGGTGTCGTGGCCGATCAGGTCCATCAGCTCGCACGGCCCCATGCGGAAGCCGGCGCTGCGCAGGGCTCGGTCGATCTGATCGGGCGTACCCGCCTGCTCCTGCAGCAGGGCCAGGGTTTCGGCGTAGTAGGGCCGGGCAATGCGGTTGACGATGAAGCCAGGCGTGCTTTTGGCGTGCACCGGCGTCTTGCCCCAGCTGCGTGCCAGCTGCGCGATCACCTCGGCCACGCCGGCGTCCGTCTCGGCGCCCCAGACCACCTCGACCAGCTTCATCAGCGGCACCGGGTTGAAGAAGTGCATGCCGACCAGGCGCTGCGGATGCTTCATGCCATTGGCCAGGGCGGTGACGCTGATGGACGAGGTGTTGGTGGCAATGATGGCGCCTTCACCCAGCAGCCCGTCCAGTTCCTGCAGCAGGGCCTGCTTGGGCTCCAGCTTCTCGATGATGACCTCGATCACCAGGGTGGCATCCGCCAGCTCCGCCGTCTGACGCGCCGGCTGGATGCGAGCCATGATGGCGGCGCGTTCCTCGGCCTCCATGCGCCCCTTGTTGACCAGGCCGTCCAGGCCCTTGCCGATCTGGGCCAAGGCCGCAGCGGCTGCGCCTTCACGCACATCAAGCAAGCGCACCGGATGGCCGGCCTGCGCCGCCACCTGGGCGATGCCGGCGCCCATCACACCGGCGCCGACTACGCCGATCAGGGCGTCAGCTGCTGGCCGCTGGGCCACATGCCAGCTCGAGGTATGGATCGCGCTCGTCATCACAGGCCCTCCTTGCTGGCACTGGCTTCAGCGGCAGGCACCCAGGCCGCCGGGCGCTTGGCCAGAAAGGCGGCAAAGCCTTCGCGTGCCTCATCGCCGAGGCGCACACGGGCGATGGTTTGGGCCGTCAGCTCACGCACCTCGGGCGTGACCGGCCCCACCTCCAGCTGGGCGAACAAGCGCTTGATCTCGCCCTGCGCGCCGGGACCGTTCTGCAGCAGCTCATGGATCCAGCGCTCCAGCGCAGCGTCGAGCTGTTCGGCCTCGACCACCTCATGCACCAAGCCCAGGCTCAAGGCCTCGGCGGCACCGATGCGGCTGGCCGTCAGGGCCAAGCGCTTGGCCTGGCGCGGGCCGACCGCGTTGATCACATAGGGGCCGATGACAGCGGGCAGGATGCCGAAGCGGGCCTCGCTGACCGCAAACTTGGCCTCGCTGCTGGCCACGGCGATGTCACAGGCGGCGGCCAGCCCGACCCCGCCGCCCAGGGCCAGGCCCTGGATGCGCGCGAGCACCGGTTTGGGGCAATGGGCGATGCGCTGCAGCATGTCGGCGAATTTGCGGGCGTCGGCCAGGTTCCAGTCCTGGCTGGCCTCGGACGCGCGCTTCATCCACTGGATGTCAGCCCCCGCACTGAAAGCCTTGCCGGCACCGGCCAGCACGATCAGGCGCACATGCGGGTCGGCCACCAGGCGGTCCATGGACTGGGCCAGCTCGGCGATCATGGTTTCGTTAAAGGCGTTGAACACCTCGGGGCGGGTCATGGTCAAACGGGCCACGCCGCGCGGGTCCAGCTCGATATGCAAAGTCTCCACGGATGAATGCTCCTTGTTGTGCAGCAAGTATCGCAGCGCGGGGCCGCGGGGCTGGAGGCTTGGCGGCACAATCCAGCCATGTCAGCCCCCTTTCTCCAGCCGCTGCAATTGCAGGGCGAAGCGCTGCAGATCGAAGCCCAGTGGCTGGGCATCGAGCGCGAGGGGCGGCCCTTGACCGTCTTCCTGCACGAGGGGCTGGGTTCGCTGTCGCACTGGCGCGATTTCCCGCAGCAACTGTGTGAGGTCCTGGACTGCCGCGGCCTGGTCTACTCGCGTCCCGGCTATGGCCAGAGCAGCCCACGCCGCGAACTCTGGCCTCAAGACTATCTGCAGCGTCAGGCGCGTGACCAGCTACCCGCCTGCTTCGACGCACTGGGTGTGCCCCGCGATGAGCGCCTCTTTCTCTTTGGACACAGCGACGGGGCCAGTCTGGCCCTGTTGTTCGCCGCGGCCTTTCCCGAGCGAGTACGTGGCGTGGTGGCAATGGCCCCGCATCTGTTCATCGAGCCCTGCACGATCGCCGGATTGCGCCAGGCTCGCCAAGCCTACGAGCAGGAGCCGGCCCTGCGCACCGCCCTGGCCCGCCACCATGCCGACACCGATTCGGCGTTCTATGGCTGGAACTCCGCATGGCTGCACCCCGGCTCCGAGCGCTGGAACATCGAGGATGAGCTGCACGGGCACCTGGCCTGCCCGGTGCTGGCCTTGCAGGGTGAAAACGACGAATACGGCAGCCTGGCCCAGATCGAAACGATCGCGCGCCTGCACGCCGACACCAAGCTCTGTGTCTTGCCCGGCTGTGGCCATGCGCCCCAGCGCGAGCAAGCCGAGGCGGTGATTGAGCACACAAACGCGCTGTTCCAGCGCTGCCTTGCATGAGCACCCTCGCGCGACGTGCACTGCTCAGCCTTTTGGGCAGCGCTGTGCTCACCCCTCCCAGCCTGGCACAGGGAGACGGCCCCCTGGTGGTGCGCCACGCCCTGAGCCAGGGCCAAAACGCCAAGGTCTTGAGTTACGAGCAAGTCGTGCTGCAACTGTTGCTCGACAAGACGGTACCCAGTCATGGCCCCTACCTGCTGGAAGCCAGCGAGGTGGTGTCGCAGAACCGCGCCTTTCTGCAGATCCAGAGCGGCGAAATCGATCTGATCAGCGCCATGACCTCGGCAGCGCGTGAACGACAAAGCCTGCCGGTGCGCGTCTGCCTGTACCGCGGCCTGATGGGCGTGCGCCTGCCGATCGCCTTGCACAGCCGGGTGGCCGAGTTGGAGGCCATCAGCAGCACCGCGCAAGCGCAGGCCCTGCGCACCGGACAGGTGGCCGACTGGCCGGACACGCAGATCCTGGCTGCAGCGGGCTGGCGGCTGGAGCGGCTGCCACGGCTTGCCACCTTCGCGGAGATGCTGCGCCGCCGGCGCGTGGACCTCTTCGCCTTGGGCGCGACCGAGGTCTATCCCATCGTCGACGCTCAGCCTGATTTGCGCGTGTTGGAGCGCTGGTTGATTGCCTACCCCGCAGCCTTCTACTTCTTCGTCAGCCCCCAAAAGCCAGTCCTGGCCGAGCGGCTTCGCAAGGGCTGGGACTTGGTGCTCTCGGACGGTAGCTTTTTGGCCCTGTTTGAGCGCACGGTGGGCACCCAGCTCACACGGGCTCGCCTGGCCGAACGGCTCTGGCTGCGTGTGCCAAATCCAGGTCTTCCGAACGAAACGCCCTTGCTGGACAACCGACTCTGGCACCCCTTGGTACGCAGCCGGCTTCATCAGGCCGAAGGCCGCTGATGCGCCGCCCTCACTCACCCGTTCTGAACCCCGAAAAAAAGGTCACTCACATGATTCTCGAAGTCGCCGACATCCGCATCCAACCCGGCCAGCACGCTGCCTTTGAAGCCGCCATCCAGCACGGGATCGCCAGCGTGATCAGCCAGGCCCAGGGCTTCATCAAGGCCCAAGTTCAACGCGGTATTGAATCACCAGAACGCTATCTGCTGCAGATCCAATGGGCGACGCTGGAGGATCACACCGTCCATTTCCGCGGCGGCCCGCTGTTTCCTGCTTGGCGCGCCATCGTCGGCCCCTTCTTCGCCGAGCCACCCAAGGTCGAGCATTTCACTGCCATCTGATTTGCGTCTGCCGCCAGGATGACGCCGGCTGCAGCGGGGAATATTCACCGCAAGGCCCGGCGAGCGCCCACATCAAAAAAGCCGCTGACCCCAAACGGGGGCAGCGGCTTTTTTTGGACATCACCACGCGTGCCCGATGGCACGCATGGCTCAGACGGCAAGAATTACTTCTTGGCCTTCTTGGCGGCGGGCTTGGCAGCAGCCTTGGCCGGAGCGGCAGCGGTCTTGGCAGCCTTGCGAGCGGCAGCCTTGGGATCCACAGCGGCCTTGAAGCCAGCGCCGGGGGTGAACTTGGGCAGCTTGGCAGCAGCGATCTTGATCTTGTCGCCGGTGCTGGGGTTCACGCCGGTGCGGGCTGCGCGGGCGTGCTGCTTGAAGGAACCGAAGCCGGGGATGGACACAGCGCCACCCTTCTTGACGGTGGAAACCACGGCGTCCAGCAGGGTTTCCAGGATGCGGCCGGCTTCGGCCTTGGTCAGTTCGTGCTTGCTGGCCAGGTGTTCGATCAGTTCGGTTTTGTTCATTCCAGAATCTCGTCTCAGGTGATAGCCCGACCATCTCGGGCGCCGCTATTTTCTACGAATCCGCGACAAGCCCCATCACTACTTGCAAAAAGCTGGTGCGCAGGGTTCAATCAAAGCGCCAATCGCACGCGCAGGCCCTGTTTTTTCGCCATCGCAAGCAATCCTCGGGCAGGCAAACTCCGCTGATCTTCGGCGTTTGCGCCTCAAGGTTTGGGTTGTGGCCAGGCAGGCTCTCTTGGTTTTCCGCCGCCCGTTTTCATGCCGTCAGAACAAGCGACGAACCGCCCCACGCTCGCCGAGAGCACGCCCAGCCCGGCCTCGCCGCCTTCGGCCATGGCCCACGGCCTCGACAGCAGCAGCCTGCTCGCAGCTCTGCCGCAACAGCTGTGGGTGCTCGATGCCCATCTGCAGCCAGTGCTGGCTTCGCCCCTGCTGCAGGAGTTTCTCGGCCTCAGTCTTCGCGAGCTCCAGACCCTGGGCTGGCGCCACATCATCCATCCGCTGGACCGGCTGGAATTCGATCTGCGCTGGCAGCAGGCCCTGCTCAGCGGGCATTTCGAGATGGACTACCGCCTGCGCGCCGCCGATGGCCGCTACCGCTGGCACCTGGCCCTGGGTCAGGTCTTGCCCAGCCAGGGCGAAGGGCCACGTCGCGTACTGGGCACCCACACCGACATCAGCGAACGCAAGGAGTCCGAAGCCCGGCTGCGCGAAGCCGACGAGCTCTGGAAGCTCGCCCTGGAAAGCGTGGGCGACGGCGTCTGGGACTGGTATGTGCAGGACGAGGTCGAAATTTACTCGCCCCGCATCCTGCAGATGTACGGCTTCTCGGAGACCGAGATCAAGCCCAGCCCGGCCGAGCTTGATGCGCGCACCCATCCGGAAGACCGACAGCAGATGGAGCTGGACCGCGCCGCTCATTTTGCGGGTCATGTGCCGATCTACAGCAATGAGCACCGCGTGCTGTGCAAGGACGGCAGCTGGAAATGGATCCACAGCCGCGGCATGGTGATCAGCCGCGATGCCCAGGGCCGGCCTCTGCGCATGGTCGGCACCCACACCGACATCACCCAGCGCAAGCAGACCGAAGCCCTGATCTGGCACCAGGCTCATTTCGACGCACTCACCGGCCTGCCCAACCGCCGCACCCTGCGCGACCGCTTGGAACAGTTGCTCAGCAGCGCAAAAAGTGAGGGCGGTCGTCTGGCCCTGCTCTTCATCGACCTGGATCACTTCAAGGAGGTCAATGACACGCTCGGCCACGACATGGGCGACGCCCTCCTGCTGCAGGCAGCCGAACGCATCCGCGCCTGCGTGCGGCCGCAGGAGACGGTGGCCCGCATGGGCGGCGACGAGTTCACGGTCGTGCTGTCCGGCCTGAACAGCGCCGAGGAAGCCGAGCAGGTGGCGCAGAAGATCATCCAGTCCATGGCCAGCGCCTTCCACTTGCAGGACGAGCGGGTGTTTGTCTCGGCCAGCATCGGCATCAGCCTCTTCCCCGATGACGGGCAGCTGATCGAAGAACTGTTCAAGCACGCCGACCAGGCGCTCTATGTGGCCAAGGGCGCCGGGCGCAACCGCCTCGGTCATTTCACGCCCGATCTGCAGCAAGCCGCCCTCTTGCGCATGCGCTTAGGCAATGAGCTGCGCGAGGCCCTGCCCAAGGCCCAGCTGAGCCTGGAGTACCAGGCCATCGTGGACATGCGCACGCGCGAGATCTGCAAGGCCGAGGCCTTGCTGCGCTGGACCCATCCGAGTCGCGGCCGCATCGGCCCCGATGTCTTCATCCCTCTGGCCGAAAGCAGCGGCTTGATCATCGAGATTGGCGAATGGGTGTTTCAACAGGCCGCGCGCCAGGTGCACGACTGGCGCCAGCGCTACCTGCCGACGCTGCAGATCAGCATCAACAAAAGCCCCATCCAGTTTCGCAACAACCAGGGGCCCGACTCCCACGCGCATTGGGTCGACACCGTGCACGAACTCGGCTTGCAAGAACAGGCCCTGGCGATAGAAATCACCGAAGGCCTGCTGCTGGAAGGCGACAGTGAGGTCACGCGTCAGCTCGAGACCCTGCGGCGCGGCGGCTTCCTGGTCTCGCTCGACGACTTTGGCACCGGCTTCTCCTCGCTGTCCTACCTGCACAAATACGCCATCGACCTGCTCAAGATCGACCAGCGCTTCGTGCGCAACCTCCGCCCCGGCACCAAAGACCTGGCGCTGTGCAAAGCCATCATCACCATGGCCCATGAGCTGGGCTTGCAGGTCGTGGCCGAGGGCGTGGAGACGCAGGAACAGTACGAACTGCTGCGCAGCGCCGGTTGCGACTACGGCCAGGGCTACCTCTTCGCCCGCCCGCTGCCGGTCGAGGCCTTCGAGCAGCTGCTGGCCAAAGGCAAGGCCTGACCCCACGCTCCCTGGAACCACGGCGTTCGACATCGGAAATGACAAATGGGTCAACACTTGCGTGTTGACCCATTTTCAATTTGGTGCCCAGGAGAGGCGCTCGGTCACGTACCGCGACCCCGGCGCCGCAAGCATGCGGCGCCCTTCTCGTCCTCACGCACCGTCCGCAGGGACGGCGCTTCCTGGGCAAGCACCAATGACAAAAGGCCAGCACTTTCGTGCTGGCCTTTATCAATTTGGTGCCCAGGAGAGGACTCGAACCTCCACGGAGTTACCCGCTAGTACCTGAAACTAGTGCGTCTACCAATTCCGCCACCTGGGCTTGTTTTTCTTCTCTGCCGAAGCAGCGAAGACCGCTACTGTAGCACGGTTTGTTTTGCGCGCAAGCGTTTTCTCAAAAAACTTTTCAGCAGGCCTCGTTCAGCACGCGGTTCAGCGCCGCATGAACCCGCTGGGCGTCGGCCGCTTCGCTGCGCCAGTTGCTGAAGGCCGCACGCACGGCCCAGCGGCCTTGGTAGTGGGTCGGTGTGAGGAAGGCCTCGCCGCTGTCGCGCAAGCGCTCCAGCAAACTTTGCACACCGGCCGCATCGTCGTGAGCTTGAATGGCAAAGCAGACGATGTTCAGCCGCACTGGCGACAAGAGCTCGAAGCGCGGTGCGTCGGCCTGCAGCAAGCGGCCCAGCAGGCGGGCGCCGTCGATATTGCGGCGCACGATCTCGGCGTGGCCCTCGCGCCCATACGCCTGCACGCTGAACCAGGCCGGCAGCGCGCGCCAGCGGCGGGAGTTCTCGGGCGTGAGGTGCACAAAATCGGGCCGCTCGCCGATGGGCCCGAGGTAGGCCGCGGCGTTCTGGAACACGCGCAGCTGCAGATCGCGGTGGCGGGTGAACTGCAGGGCACTGTCGTAGGGGACGTTCAACCATTTGTGGCAATCGATGCACACCGAATCGGCCCCATCCAGGCCCGCCACCTGGGCCGCCACACGCTCATCCAACGCCGCAAATGCACCGAAGGCGGCGTCGACATGCAACCAGAAGCGGTGACGCTGACGCAAGGCCACCAAGGCAGTCAGATCGTCGAAGTCCCCGCTGTTGACCGTGCCCGCATTGGCCACCACGATCAGCGCCTCATCGGGGCTGGCGCGCAGGCGCTGCTCCAGCGCCGCCACATCGAGAGCGTCACGCCCGGCCAGGGTCGGCAGCAGTTCCACCGCCTCGCGGCCCAGGCCCAGCATGGACGCGGCTTTGTGGATGCTGGAATGCGGCGCGCCGCTGAGGATGCGCACGGGGCCCAGGCGGGCCAGCCCGGCCTCGCTGACGCGCAGGCCGCGCTGCTCACCCACCCACTCGCGGCCCAGGGCCAGGCCCACAAAATTGGACAGGGTGGCGCCCGAGACAAACACGCCCTGCTGCGCCTCGCTGAGCCCAAACCAGGCAGCCAGCGTGCGCACCGTGGCACGCTCGAGCTCGGGCGCTTCCGAGTCCCAGCCGGCCGTGGGGTTCTGGTCCAGGCTGGCGGTCAGCCAGTCACCCATCAGGCTGGCCGGTGTGGCGCCGCCGGTGACAAAACCCAGGTAACGCGGGCCGGCGCTGCCGGACAGATGCGGCAGCCAGTCCTGAGCAAAGCGCCGCAAGGCCCCCGCTGCACCGACAGGCTGCTGCAGCGCATCCTGCATCAGCGCCGGCCCCGGGCCGCGCGGCGCGCGAGCCGCCGGGTGCGCGTCCAGCCCCTGCAGAAAGCTCAGCGCCAACTCACGCGTGGCCTGACTCAGGGCCGGCAGTTCGTTCAAATCCTGGTGCAACAAAGGATGCATGGCGAAAAGGCTCCAAGGCAGTGGGCAGAGCGGCCATGCTAGAGTCGATTGGACTGAAGCAAGCAATCCAATTGCCACGCCATGGACTTGTGCAGCAACCCCGCCCTGCTGGGCGACTGGCGGGCCAGCCAAGCGCTGCTCTACGCCGCGCTGGCCACCGCCCTGCAAGGCCTGCTGCTGCGTGGCGAGCTGCTGCCGGGCGACCGCCTGCCGCCCGAGCGGGCCTTGGCCGCTGCGCTGGGCCTGAGCCGCGCCACCGTGGTGGCGGCTTACGGGCGCCTGGCCGAGGGTGGCTGGGTGCAGGCCCGCCAGGGCCAGGGCACGACCGTCAGCGCCGGCCCACCCGGCCATGTGGCGCGCCGGCGCCGTGCCCAGCCGCTGGGCAACCCGGCCCTGCATGCCTCGCCACGCGGCCGAACTGAGGGCGGCGTAGGGGCCGACTGGATCGACTTCTCCCTGGCCACCGCCCTGCCCGATCTGGCCTGGCTCAGCCCCAGCGAGGCCAGCCGCCAGCTGGCCTTGCGCGAGAGCGCCTACCAGCCCGAAGGCATGTGGCCGCTGCGCGAACGCATCGCCGCGCGCTACACCCGCCAGGGCCTGGCCACCACGGCCGAGCACATCATCGTCTGCGCCGGTGCGCAGCAGGCGCTGAGTTTGCTGAGCCAGCTCTACCTCTCGCCGGGCGACCGGGTGCTGCTGGAATGCCCCAACTACTTCGGCGCCATCGATGTGTTTCGCAGCAGCGGTGCGCGCCTGCATGCGGTGCCGCTGCAGGCACGCTGCGCCCATGCCGGGGATTTCATCGCCGCGGCGGCCAGCGCACCCAAGCTGATCTACCTCTGCCCGCAGCTGCACAACCCCAGCGGCCAGTCCTGGCCCGCCTCGCGCAGCCAGGAACTGCTGCGCACCGTGCAGCGCGCGGGCAGCAGCCTGCTGGTCATCGACGACTCGCTGGCCGAGCTGCATTTCAGCGCCGAAGCACGGCCGCTGAAAGCAGCACCCGATGCCGCCGTGGTGCACATCGGCAGCCTGTCCAAAACCCTGTGGGCCGGCCTGCGCATCGGTTGGTTGCGAGCGCCTCGGGCCTTGATCGAGCCGCTGCGCCATGCCAAGGCCTGTGCCGACATTGCCAGCTCCAGCCTCAGCGCCGCGATTGCCTGCGATCTCTTCGACCGCATGGATCGGCTGTTGCTGCCGCGCCGCGCCAGCCTGCAACACCAGGCCCAGCACTTGCAGGCGGCGCTGCACCGCCATCTTTCCAGCTGGACCGTCAAGGCACCCGAAGGCGGGCTCTTTCTCTGGGCGCAGCTGCCGGCGCACGGGCCGCGTGCCGACGCCCTGTGCGAGACCGCACGACAGGCGCAGCTGCGCCTCACGCCCGGCACGGCCATGAGCGTGTCAGCCGAGCGGGGCCAAGACCGGGTGCGCCTGGCCTTCACCCTGCCGGAGGCGCAGGCACTGGCCGGCGTGCAACGCCTGGCGGCGCTGGGTTTGTACTGAGCGGAGGCTTCGAGAAATGCGCGCCGGACTCAGGCCGCGGCGGTCATCTTGAAGATGCCGGTGGCATTGCCGGCATCGAACTTCAGGTCGAGATCGTCGGCCACGCGCTCACGCTGGATGAACTCGTAGAACGAGCCCGGCACCACGGCGCTGATCAGGCGGCCGCCGTCGAGGAACTGACGTTGCACCTCAGCGGCACGGAAGGCCGTCTGGCGCACCCGGCCCGAGGCCGAGGTCTCGATGGCCGGCTTGATCGGGCGACCCAGGGCACGCTGGGTGTCGGCCAGCTGCTCGATATCGGCCACACGGTCGGTGGCGTGGTTGAAGGCATTGCCCTCGGTCGAGATCCAGGCCATTTCGGCCGACTCGGCCAGCAGGGTCTGATAGTCCGCCCAATCGAACACCGGATGCTGGCGCTCGAAGCAGCTCAGCAGGCGCGGCAAGAGGGCCAGCGCGGTGGACCAAGGCAGGACTCGATCGCGCGCCAGCTGCTCCAGCGCGGCCACCTCGGCCGGGCCCAGGGGGTCGCGGCTGACGCCGATCACGCGGCTCACGGCCGATTGGAAGGCGGGCGAGAACTGCTCCGGATGCAGCTCGGACACGAAGAACTGGGCGATGTCCTCGGCATGGTCCTGGTGGCGCCAGGCGCGGCCGGTCATCTTCAGGCGCGGCAGCGGATAGGGCTCGGCAAAGGCAAAGCCCAGCGGGCGCAGCACGCGGGTGATGGCCGCCTCGCCCGCCGGCAGAGCGCCGCTGGGCCAGGCCACGGTGCGCAGGGCGCCATGGTCAAAGACGATGGGCTGGCCGGCGCGCTGCTGATCGGCCACATAGGCCGCAGCCGATGGCACGCGCGCCACCACATCGCGGAACAGAGCCATGTTCAAGGCTTGGGCCAGCTCGGCCCGGTGCACGGTGGCCCCCACCGGTTTCAGCAGGGCCGGAGCGACCTTCAGCTGCGCAAAGGTTTCAAGGGCCGCGGCCTCGCCCAAGGTGGCGGACAGCAGGCGGAACAAGCCGGTATCAAGCATGGTGATGCGGGAAGACTTCGGGGACAGATTCAAAAAATAGAGGGGCCAAGCACAGCCCGCCGCAACGCCCTCCCCTCCCAGGGATGGCGCTGCTGGCGCGCGGTTCAAGCCCGGTCAGGCCTGGGCCGATCAGATGTCGAACTTCACGCCTTGTGCCAGCGGCAGCGAGCGCGAGTAATTGACCGTGTTGGTCGTGCGGCGCATATAGGCCTTCCAGGCGTCGGAGCCCGATTCGCGGCCGCCGCCGGTTTCCTTCTCGCCACCGAAGGCGCCGCCGATCTCGGCGCCCGAGGTGCCGATGTTGACGTTGGCAATGCCGCAGTCTGAGCCGCTGGCCGAGACAAAGGTTTCGGCTTCGCGGATGTCGTTGGTGAAGATGGCCGAGGACAGGCCTTGCGGCACCTCGTTCTGCAGCGCAATCGCTTCGTCCAGGGTCTTGTACTTCAGCGTGTACAGGATGGGTGCGAAGGTCTCGTGCTTGACGATGTCCGTCTGCGCCGGCATGCGCACCAGGGCGGGCGTGGCGTACCAGGCGTTCGGGTACTGGTCGGCCAGGGCGCGTTCGCCGCCGCTGACTTCTCCGCCCTGCTCGCGCGCAGCGGCAAGAGCGGCCTGCATCGCGTCAAACGAGGCTTTGTCGATCAGCGGGCCGATCAGGGTGCCGGCTTCGACCGGGCTGCCGATCTTGAGCTGGGCGCGGGCGCGGTCCAGGCGAGCGACCAGCTCGTCGTGGATGCTCTCGTGAATGATGACGCGGCGCGTGGTCGTGCAGCGCTGGCCGGCCGTGCCGTAGGCGCCGAACAGGATGCCGCGCACGGCCAGCTCCAGGTCGGCGCTGGGGGTGACGATGATGGCGTTGTTGCCGCCCAGCTCGAGCAGGCAACGGCCGAAGCGCGCCGCCACGCGCGGGCCGACCGCGCGCCCCATGCGGGTGGAGCCGGTGGCCGAGACCAGGGCGACCTGGGGGTGTTCCACCATGGCTTCGCCCACCGCCGCGCCGCCGTTCAGCAGCTGGGACAGATGCGCGGGCGCCGTGCCGCCGGCCGCGTTGTAGCGGGCCAGGGCGCGCTCGAACAGGGCTTGCGTGGCGATGGCGGTCAGCGGGGTCTTCTCGCTCGGTTTCCAGATGCAGCTGTCGCCGCAGACCAGGGCCAGGGCCGAGTTCCAGGCCCAGACGGCCACGGGAAAGTTGAAGGCCGAGATGATGCCGACCACGCCCAGGGGCAGGTACTGCTCCATCATGCGGTGGCCGGGGCGCTCGCTGGCGATGGTCAGGCCATGCAGCTGACGGCTCAGGCCGACGGCGAAGTCGCAGATGTCGATCATCTCCTGCACCTCGCCCTCGCCTTCGCTGCTGACCTTACCGGCCTCCAGCGAGACCAGACGGGCCAGATCGGCCTTGTGCGCGCGCAGCTCTTCGCCGAACAGGCGCACCAGCTCGCCGCGCTTGGGCGCGGGCACATTGCGCCAGTCCAGGAAGGCGGCATGGGCGCGCGCCACGGCGGCGCGCATGTCCTCGGCGCTGGCCTCGTGGACGGCGCCGAGCACGGCACCGTCAATGGGCGAGCGCACGTTCAGCGTGCCGCCGGTGAAAGCCGAGGAAGAAACGCCGAGGGCGCTCAGGAGTTCAGTGATGTGCGTAGTCATTGCGAGATTCTCCGCTCAACCGATGCTTTCCACCTGGCGCGACTGCTGGTAGGCCTTGCCGAATTCATTGGCCAGGAACTCAGGCAGCGAGACTTCCTCTTGCGAGACAAAGCCCGACTGCGGCAGCTTGCCCTGACGGAACAGATCGACGGCGGCGCACATGCCAGCGGCGGTGGTGATCTGGATGGCCGAGAGCGGGCGGGCGCCGTCGCGCTCGGCGAAGATCTTGCGGGCGAAGACTTCCTGCACCAGGCGGCCGTTCTTCATGCCCGACACGGTCACGAAGACCAGCACCACGTCCTGCATGGTGGCCGGCATGCTCTTGCGCATGATGTCCTTGAGCAGTTCCTGGTCGTTCTTCAGTGCCAGATCGCCGAGCAGGAACTGCATCAGGTCGCGGTGGCCGGGGTAGCGCACGGTCTTGTAGTCGAGGTTCTTGACCTTGCCGGCCAGGGTTTCGCACAAGGTGCCCAGGCCGCCCGAAGTGTTGAAGGCCTCGTACTCGGTGCCGTCCAGCGAGAAATGCTCCAGGCCTTCCAGCGGCAGGGCGTCGATCTTCTCGCCGTCGTGGATGCATTCGCAGGGGTGGCAGTACTCGTTGATCAGGCCGTCCACCGACCAGGTCAGGTTGTACTTCAGCGCATTGGTCGGGAAGGCCGGCAGCGCGCCGACGCGCATCTTCACATCGTTGAGGCTGTCAAAACTCTTGGCCAGATGGGCGGCGACGATGCCGATGAAACCCGGGGCCAGGCCGCACTGCGGCATGAAGGCAGTCTTGGCACCGTTGGCGATGCGCATGATCTCCTTGGTGGCGGCCACGTCTTCGGTCAGGTCGAAATAGTGGCAGCCGGCTTCCAGGGCCATGTGGGCGGCGGGAATGGCCAGCTGGTAGGGCAAGGCATTGACGATGGCATTGAAGCCCTTGACGGTGGCGGCAGCGCCGGCGCCGATTTCGGCGATCACCTGGGTCTTGATGCCCTCGCCGGCCAGCACGGACAAGGCGGCAGCGTTCTTGTCAAAGACGGTCACGTCGTAATGGCCCGAGCCGTGCAGCAGGCGGGCAATGGTTTCACCGATATGGCCTGCGCCCAACAATGCGATCTTCATTTGATGCTCCTCAATATGCGTGGATGGCTGGCAGTCTAGGCAGGAGTGCTGACGAAAAAAAGCACGAGTTCGTCGGAATCAACGCAGAAAATGACGATTCGTCATCACTGATCGTCATTTCGATTCAAACCAGGGTTTTTCATGAGTCCAGCCATCCCTCCCCCGCAGCCGCCCCGCAGCGCCGCCCAAGCCCGCGACCAGACCGACCGCGAGCTGATCGCCCTCTTGCAGACCAATGCCCGCGAGAGCACCGCCAATCTCGCCCGCAAGCTCGGTGTGGCGCGCACCACCGTGGTGGCGCGCCTGGCCCGACTGGAGGCCGAAGGCGTGCTGGTCGGCTACACCGCCAAGCTCGGCTCGGATGCGGCCGATCGCGGCGTGCAGGCCTTTGTCGGCATCACCGTGCAACCCAAGGCCGGGCGCGAAGTGGTGAAGCGACTCTCGGGCCTGCCCGAGCTGCGCCAGCTGGCCTCGGTCAGCGGCGAGTTCGATTACATGGCCTTGCTGCGCGCCGAATCGACCATGCGCCTGGACGCCTTGCTCGACGAAATCGGCGAGATCGACGGCGTCATCAAGACCACCAGCTCGGTGGTGCTGGCCTTGCGCGTGGACCGCAGTGCCTGAGCGCAGACGCAGGCCAACAAGCCCTGCGGCACAAGCGCACAGCTGTCAGAGTCGACGCTAGCCAAGCGGCGCCGGGACGCGCTACGCTGCACGCCTGAGAGCAATGGGGGGTCTGTGTCGAATCACCAGTTTGGGTCTGCGCCCCAGTTCAATATCGCGCTGGCCAGCGGCGCCCCGGGAGGCACGCTGAAGGCGCTGATCATCGATGAGGGGGAGCTGTCGCGCTCGGTGATCACCACCATGCTGCGCGATATGGGCGTGCAGCAGGTGCATGCGGTGCGCCGCCCCGAGCAGGCGCGCCGGCAGATCAAGGAAGCCGGCCACGCCTACGACATCATCATCACCGAGTTCCACTTCCGCCGCCAAAGCAACCACGACATGAGCGGCCAGGACCTGCTGGACGAGCTGCGCCAGGCGCGCGGCCTGCCCATGCAGACCATCTTCATCATGGTGACGGATGAAGCGCGCTACCAGCATGTGGCCGATGCGGTCGAAGGCGCGCTCGATGACTACCTGCTCAAGCCCTTCACCGCCCGCCAGTTTGAGGAGCGACTGCAGATCATCCTCGACCGCAAGCATGCCCTGCGCGAGGTCTTTGCCGCCATCGAGGCCAATGACTACGCCGGCGCCGCCGAGCTGTGCGAGGCCATGTTCCACAACAGCCAGAGCTACAAGGTCTATGCCGCCCGCATCGGCTCCGAGCTCTATCTGCGCCTGGGCCAGCTCGATGCCGCACGCCGCATGTTCGAGGCCCTGCTGGAGTACAAGGCCGTGCCCTGGGCGCGCCTGGGCCTGGCCAAGATCGACCTCGGCAATGCCGACACCGCCACCGCCTGCCGCAGCCTGGAGACCCTGCTGGCCGACAACCCCAGCTATGTCGATGCCTACGATGTCTACGGTCGCGCCCTGCTGGAGAGCATGGATTTCGCCGGTGCCGTCGAAATGTTCAGCAAGGCGGTGCAGATCACGCCGGGCAATGTGGCGCGGCTGCAGAAGCTGGGTTCGTTGCAGCTCTTTCTGGGCTTCAGCGAGAACGCGCTCAAGCACCTGACCGCGGCGCTCAATATCGGCTCGCAATCGCGCTCGCTCGATTACCAGGGCCTGGTCGCCCTGGGCCTGGCCAGCCTGGACGAGGAAGAGCGCGAAGGCTGCGAGCGGGCCTCGCGTTTTCTGCAAGAGGCCTTGCAGAGATTCCCGGACAGCTTCCGCGTGCGCCACCTCTCGCTCTGCGCCGATGCGGTGCTGGCCCTGTCCGAGCGCCGCGCCGACCTGGCACAAGCCTTGATGCGCCAACTCGCGGAACAGCTGGACCATCCCGAGTTCAGCTACGAGATGGCCTGCAATCTGATCATGCTGATGGTGCGCAGCGCCGGCCGCCAAGCCATGCCCGAGGCGCGCGCCTGGACCGAGCGGGCGACCCAGCGCTTCGCCGTCTCACGCCCACGCACCCGCATGCTGGAGATGGCCGCGGCCGCCATGCCGCCGATCGAAGCCATCGTGCGCAATGCCGCGGCCGGCATCAACGAGGCGGCGCGCGAGGCCATGTCCCATCTGGTCAGCAAACAGCATGAGCGAACCCTGCAGGCCTTGCTGGCCCTGGCACAACGCAGCCTGAACGCGCGAATCATCAATCTCGCCCATGCCACGCTCAGCCACCATGGCCAGCATCTGTCCGAACACGCGGTACAACAGCTGCGCGGTGTGATCGACGATTTGCACAGCCGCTACACCGACGGCGGCCGGCGCTTCGTCGAGCGCGAACGTCAGGTCTGAATGGGACGCGGGGACCCGTCCTCAGACGGCAAGGCCCAACGCTCCAGCGCCTGCTCCAGCGCTTGCAAGGCGATCGGCTTGCTCAGGTGAGCATCGCAGCCGGCGGCCAGGCACTGCTCGACATCGCGGGCAAAGGCATTAGCCGTCAGGGCCAGGATGGGCAGGCGCGGGCGCGCCGTCTCGGCCTCGATGGCGCGCCAGCGCCGGGTCACCTCCAGGCCATCGAGCACCGGCATCTGCACATCCATCAGCACCAGGTCGTAGGTGCCACGCTGCAGGCAGGCCAGGGCCTGCTCACCATCGCCCGCCACCTCGATCGCGTGGCCCAGCGGCGCCAGCATGGCCTCGATCACCAGCACATTGACCTCGTTGTCCTCGCACAGCAGCAAGCGCAAGGGCCGCAAGCGGCGCGGCGCCAGCGGGGCCGAGGCCGCAGGCGCCGGCGGCAGCTCACCCGGTGCCGGCGCCGGCTGGGCGGGCAGCGGCAGGTGCAACTCGAAACGGCTGCCCTGCCCTGGCACACTGCTCAAGCTGAGCCGGCCGCCCATCATCTGCACCAGGCTGCGCGAAATGGCCAGGCCCAGGCCCGTGCCACCATATTCACGCGAGATGCTGGCATCGGCCTGGGTGTAGGGCTGGAAGATGCGCTCCTGCATGGCCGGGGGGATGCCGATGCCACTGTCCTGCACGGCCAGGCTCCAACGCCCGGGCTCCAGCCGCCGCACCTCCAGGCGCACACCCCCCTGGCGCGTGAACTTGATGGCATTGCTGAGCAGATTGGCCAGCACCTGGGCCAGGCGCTGGGCATCACCCCAGACCCAGGCCTCGACCTCGTCCGTGCAGCAAAGGTCCAGGGTCAAGCCCCGCTCGCGGGCCCGGCCCTGCTGCAAGTCGATCTGCTGGCGCAGCAGCTCGCCGAGATGGAAGGCATGCGGCGCCAGGCTGAGCTTGCCGGCCTCGATCTTGGCGTTGTCCAGCAGATCGTTGATCAAGGCGAAGAGCTGCTGGCCGGCGCCCTGGAAGACCTGCACATAACGGCGCTGCTCAGCGTTCAGCTCGGTGCGGGCCAGGATCTCGGCCATACCCAGCACCGCATTCATGGGCGTGCGGATCTCGTGGCTGACGTGGGCAAGGAACTGGGTCTTGGCCTGGTTGGCCGCCTCAGCCACCTCGCGCGCATGGCGCAGCTCGCGGTGGCGCAGGCTTTGCCAGCGCTGCTCGGCCAGGCCCGCCAGCATCAGCGCCAAGGCCAAGGTCGCGAGCGGACCCAGCAGCGAGGGCAGCAAGAGCTGGCTTTGCACCAACCAGACCGCCAAACCCAAGAGCAGGGTCAGGCTGAGCGCCGTGCTGCCCAGCAGCAGGCCCCAGCGTTGCTGCGCCTGCATGGCCCGCGAGCGCGCATGCAGCACGCCCGGCACAGCCGCGAGCAGCAGCAAAACCGCCGCCCAGGCCCAGCCCGCCGGCGCCAGCACCTGGCCGCGCGCCAGCAGGGCCGCGGCCGTGGCCACAAAGGCCGCGCCGGACAAGCGCCCCTGGGGCGTGCTCACAGCATCGGCAAAGTAGGCGCTGCTGCCGACAAAGACGGTACGACCGCGCAGGCTCTCGCGCAGGCCCGGGTCCTCTCGCTGGCCCAGTGCGGCGCGCATCAGCCGACCCCAGCTCAGCTCGGGCAAGCCCTCCAGCCGGCTGGGCAGCTTGAGCTGCACCCGGCCCTGGACATCAATCGGCCAGGTCTGCAGCGACTGCAGACGCTCGGGCTGCTCTTGCAGCAAGACCGCCAGCGGCAGCGCTGGCAAGACCTGCCCCTGGTGGCGGTGCCACAGCGGCTGGCGTCGCAGCAAGCCGTCGCTGTCCAGCGGCGAGGACACCAGGCCCACCCGGCCCAGCGCCGCAGGCGCCTCGCGCAGCAGCGGCGTGGCCGGCAGCATCAAGGCATTCCAGCTCAGGCTGGGAGTGCCGGGCGGCGCGGCGGACCAGGCCAGGCCTTTGAGCAGGGTCAGCTCCTCGCGCGGCAGGGCCGAAGGCGGGGCGTCCAGTTGCAAGCCTGCCGCCGCCAGCACCGAGGGCGGCCCTTGTTGCAGCGCGCGTGCCAGCTCGGCATCGCCCTCGCGCTCTCCCGAGAGCACCAGGTCGATCACCACCCGGCGCGCTCCGGCCTGCTGCAGATAGTCCAGCAGCAAGGCGTAGACGGAGCGCGGATAGGGCCAGTCGCCCAGCGCGGGCTGCATCTCGCGCAGGGCATCGTCGTCGATGTCCAGCAGCGCCAGCTCGTCCACACGCAAGGGTTGGGCGGTCAGGCGCAGCAGGCTGTCTTCCAGCGCCAGATCCAGGGGACGCAAAGGCCCCTGCCCCTGAGCGAACAAGACGACACACAGAGCCAGCGGCAGGGCCAGGCAGGAAGGTCCCCAACGCCACCAGGCGCGGGCTCGCGCTTCAGCCATCGATCACAACCCCAGCAGCAGCAAGGGCAGCAGCCAGAGCCAGCGCGAGTAGGGCACATCGATCTCCTGCACCTGGCCGTAGGGGCCGGGCTGGCCCAGCTCGTCCAGGCCGCGCACACGCAGGAAATAGCGACCGGGGCCCGGGCGCGGCAGGCTCAGGCCCGGGGTCTCGCTGCTGAAGTTCTGCAGGCCCTGGCTGAAGGCCGCATCCTGTGCCCATTGCAACTCATAACGCGCCACACCGGCGGAGGCTCGCCAGCGCAGGTTCAGCTGCTCGCCGGCGACCTCGGCTTCGGCCGGCTCGGGGCTGGGCGGCAGCGGCCGCAGCTCGAAGGCCTGGCCGTCGCCGAAAGGGCCGCGCGCCTCACCCTGCAGCGAGGCCAGGCGCCAGTGGTAACGACCATGGGGCAGGCGAACGTTGTGGCTGATGTCGGCGATGCCGGTCTGGTCCAGCTGCAACTCGCGGAACTCGGCATCTCGCGCGACCTGCAGGCGGTAGGCCTGGGCGGCGCTGTTGCGCGTCCAGCGGAACTCGAGCTGTTCACCGTAGAGCCGGGCATCGGCCATCGGCGCCTGGCTGAACGGCGGCTCGGGCCGGGCCTGGATCTGCAGCACGCGGTCACTAGACTGGCCCTCCAGGCCGAGCGCATCGATGGCGCGCAGGCGCAGGCGGTAGCGCCCGTCGGGGGGCAGCTCCTCCCAGCTCAGCTCGGGCTCGCTGCCGCGGTGATCGAGCAGCAGGCGGCTGAAGTCACCCTCGGCAAACAGCTGCGCCCGGTAAGCACGCGCGCCTGGGTGCGCCGGCCAGCGCAGGCGCAGCGGCAGGCGCTCCACCACGGCCAGCTCGGCGGGCAGGGCCGGCGCGCTCAGCAAGGGCGCGGCCTGCGGTTTGCCCCGCCCTTCAGCCACCATGCCCATGCCGGCGGGCACCGCCAGCGAGGCATGGCCGCTGCTGTCGACCGCGACCCGGCCTTCCAGCACCTCCATGCGCGCCGATTCGGCCTGCAGATGCACACGGAACTCGGTGCCGCGCACCCCCAGGTTCACATGCGGGGTGCGGATCTCGTAGTGCGGCACGCGGCCGCCCGTGGGCGTGACCTGGCTGTCGGCCCCGCCCTCGTGCAGACGCAGCTGCACCGAGGGAATGGCGCTGCGGCCGTAGACCAGCAGCTGCTCCAGGCTGAGATCGCTGAGCGGCGGGATCAGCAGGCGCGAACCATCGACAAAACGCAAGGTCGCCGAGGACTGGGCCGCGCTGCGCAGCCGGTCACCGCTGTGCAATTCCTGCCCGGCCGCCAGGCGCTGCTCGGCCTGGCCGCTGCGCTGCAGCGTGACCTGCCCCTGCACGAACACCGTCTGGGCCACGCTGGCTTCGCGGCTGAGCCAGGCCAGGGGCATGCGCAAGACGCCACCCGGCGGCAAGCGCAGAGGATCGGCCACCCGGTTGAGGCGCTGCAGATCGCGCCAATGGCGGCCGGGCTGGAGGTAGCGCTCGGTCAGGCCGATCAAGGTATCGCCTGGCTGAATGCGGTAGTGCCAGTCGCTGTCAACCTCCACGGGCGCCGATATCGGCTGGGCCGAGCCACGCGCCAGCACGGGCGCGGCGGCCGGGGCCAAGAGGCCAAACGCCAAGGCCGCGGCAAGCTGGCGGAGGCGGCCACTGCATTGGATGGTGTGTTGCATGCGCCTTCTCCCTGGCCCAGGCGGCCATCAGCGTCCTTGTTGGCGGCATGGTAGCCAAAAACCATGCACGCCCTGGACAGGAAAGGCCCGGGGGCAGAGAGTCGCCGCCGCACGGCGGGCGTGCCAGGCTGGGACGGGGCGGGACCGGGCGATGCCCCATGTCATGCCCAGAACGCAAAAAGCCCGTCACAAACCAGGACGGGCTTTGAAGGGCGTGGCCTTGATGGTGCCCATGACGCGGATCGAACGCGTGACCTCTCCCTTACCAAGGGAGTGCTCTACCACTGAGCCACATGGGCAGTTGGATCGGCTCCAGCTGCGTCCGGCCCAAGCCGGGCCGGAAAAACAAAAGCCCACCGAGGCGATGGGCTTGTGTCTGGTATTTGGTGGCCTGGGGCGGAATCGAACCACCGACACGCGGATTTTCAATCCGCTGCTCTACCAACTGAGCTACCAGGCCGCTGTCTTGACGACGGCGTCTTCGCTGGCTTGCTGCGCTTCGAAAAGCTCTTCAAATCAGCGAAGACCACGACTATAGCACTAAATTCCAGCTCCGCGCTTATTTCTGCTGAGGTCCACCCCTAATTGTTTCAATTTTCTGTAGAGGTGGGTGCGCTCGAGGCCGGTTTTCTCGGCCACACGGGTCATGGAGCCGTTCTCCTTGGCCAGGTGGAACTCAAAGTAGCTCTTCTCGAAGGCATCGCGCGCCTCGCGCAGCGGGCGGTCGAGCTCGAAGCTTTGTTCCGAGGCCAGGCCTGCTGACGGCAGGCTGCTTTGGGGCATGACGTTGTGGCTGCTCGGCGCCACGTACTGCGGCGTCAGCTCATTGCTGCGGCTGTAGCTGCTGGGCAGGCCCACGGCCGGTGCGGGGCGCGGCGCGGCCTTGACCAGGGACTGCTCGACGGCGCGCAGCAGCTTCTGCAGCGTGATCGGTTTTTCCAGGAAGGCGATGGCGCCGAACTTGGTCGCCTCGACCGCGGTGTCGATGGTGCCATGGCCACTCATCATGATGACCGGCATGGTCAGCAAGCCGGCGCCGCCCCATTCCTTGAGCAAGGTGATGCCGTCGACGTCGGGCATCCAGATGTCCAGCAGCACCAGGTCCGGACGCATGCGCTCGCGCACGGCGCGCGCTTGCGCGGCGTTTTCCGCCAATTCGATCGTGTGACCCTCGTCGCTGAGGATTTCAGAGAGCAGAGCGCGTATGCCCAGCTCGTCGTCGACTACAAGAATTGTTGCCATGGAGTCCTAGTTCAATGGGGCTTTTCAGCAGAGCCCGCATCGGCTGCTGCAGTCGCGAGTTTTGAAAATGATAACGAAACTTGCGCCCCGGTCACCGCTTGCGCCTCGTCGCCCTGCTCATGCTGGTTGCTGACGCGGATGCGCGCGCCATGCTCGTCGGCGATTTTCTTGACCACCGCCAGCCCCAGGCCGGTGCCCTTGGACTTGGTGGTCACATAGGGTTCGAAAGCGCGCTTGAGCACTTTCTCCGCGAAGCCCGGGCCGTTGTCGGTGATCTGCAAGCGCAGGGAGCGGGGCTCGCCGGCCTCGGTGAAGGCCTGCTGCGTGCGCACCAGCACCAGCCCGTCGGGCTGCTCTTGCACGGCGTCGAGCGCATTCTGTACCAAGTTGTGGATGACCTGGCGCAGCTGGGTCGGGTCGCCGAGGATGCGGCTGGCCTCGGGCGCCAGTTCGGCGCGCAAGCGCCCTTGCTCCTGCGCCTCGGCGTACAGCGTGAGCACCTCGGCCACCAAGGCGTTCAGATCCAGAGCCTTGAGCTGGGCCGAAGGCAGGCGAGCGTAGTCGCGGAACTCATTGACCAGCTGCTTCATGGACTGCACCTGGTTGACGATGGTGGCGACCGAGCGCACCAGCATGGCTTGATCGGCGCCCTCGAGCTTGGACTCCAGCTTGTGCTGCAGACGCTCCGCCGAGAGCTGGATGGGAGTCAAGGGGTTCTTGATCTCATGGGCCAGGCGTCGCGCCACCTCGCTCCAGGCGGCCGAGCGCTGGGCCGAGACCACCTCGGAGATGTCGTCGAACACCATCAGCCGCGCACCTTGCGGCAGCGGCGCGCCACGCACCAGCAGGGTCAGCACATCGTGGCTGGCATCGAGCTGCAGCTCAAAAGCATCCTGCCAATGGTCACGCTCGCCGTTCTCGGGGTTGACCTGTTCGAAGCGCTGCCACACCGCTTCGGCAAATGCCTCGAGATGGGGCACCTCGCCCAACGGCCGGCCTTGGTAGACCGACAGCGGCAGGCGCAGGATGCGGGTGGCGCCGGGGTTGACGGTGTCGATGCGGCGCTCGGCATCGAACACGATCACCCCGGCCGTCAGGTTGTCGAGGATGGTTTGCAAATGGGTGCGGGCACTTTCCAGCTGCGCCACGCTGCGCTCGACCATGGCGCGCGCCTCGGAGAGCTGCTCGGTCATGTCGGCGAACGAGCGGGTCAGCCCCCCCAGCTCATCGCGCGAGCTCAGCATGGGTTTGCGGCTGAGGTCACCCTGGGCCACCTGTCGCACGCCATCGGCCAACAGCAGCAGAGGCCGCGCCAGCTGATTGCCGAAAGCCACGGCGATCAGCACCGCCGCGAACACCGCCAGCACCAGCACCAGGGTCAGGGTGCCAAGGTACATGCGGCGGAGGCCATCGCGCTCGAGCGCGCGCTGCTGGTACTCGCTGCTGGCGTTCTGCACCGCCAAGGCATTGGCCAGCACCGGGGCGGGCACCCGCTGCACCACCATCAGAAAGCGCTCGGTCGAGCTGACTAGGCCCAAGCGCAGATCGACATTGGGCAGCTGGGCGATGGCGCGGATGCGGGCCTGGCCTTGCAGGGCCAGGGCCTCGTCTTCCAAACCTTCGAGATGGCTGACCACCCGCGTGTTGCGCGCCTGGCGCAACAAGGCTTCGGCCGGCCGATCGGTCACCAGCGAGCTGGTATCGCCGCCAACCGACAGCAGGATCTGGCCATTGCTGGCCACCAGGGCCACGGTGCGAGCGCTGAGCTGCTCGCGCAGCCGCTCCAGCACCAGAGGCTGGGGCAGGCTGCCCGCCTCGCCCAGGCGCTCGGCGGCATCCAGGGTGCGGTTGCCGAGGTCGTTGACCAGGCCATCCAGCGTGCCGCGGCCCAGGTTCAGACCTGCCTCCAGGGCCGAGGCCAGGCGCACATCGAACCAGCTGTCAATGCTGCGGTTGACGAACTGGTAGGACACGCCGTAAATCAACAGGCCCGGCACCATGCCCACCAGGGCAAAGATGCCGGCCAGCTTCATCAGCAGCCGGCTGCCGAACTTGCCGCTGCGCACCCGCAGGAACAAACGCCCCGCCGCGCCCACGATCACCAGCAGCAGCAGGGCCGCCACACAGGCATTGAGCCAGAACAGCCAGACATAGTGGCGCTCGAAAAAGCCGCGCTGGCTGGTGGCGCCGATGGACAGCAAAAAGGCCAGCACGCCACAAATGCCGGTGATGATCACCAGGGCGATGATCCAGGCCCAACGCGCCTTCTTGCTCATGGTGCGGGAGCAGAGGTACGAGGGCTGAAATCCGGATTCAGGCCGAAGACTCGTTCAACCCCCAGGTTCCAGCCCTGGCCAGCGCTGAGCCCGATCTGCATCGGTTTGGGCAGCTGTGAGGTGTCGAGCCGGTAGGCAAACTCAAGATAGTGGTTGCCGTCTTCTTCCAGCTCGCGCGCCTCGGCAATGCGCCAGCCCGAGACCCCGCGCAGCGAGGCCAGGGCATCGGGCAGGTTGTTGAAGCTCTGCGTCAGACCGCCGGAGCTGACCCGGTACTGGCGCGTCAGCGCATACCAGTACAGACGCCAGCCACGTGACACCTTGGACACCCGAGCGTCGCGCCAGTACCAGCGCTTGCGCTGCAAGGACACCTCGGCCACGAAATAGAGCGACACGCCCTTCATCAGCGCATCCTCGGCCGCACGCGGCAGCTCGAAACGGGTGCTGAAACTCAAGTCCAAGCCCTCTTCCGTTCGGCTGGTAGAGATGCCGGTCAGATCCACCCCCTCGGCCCGCGCCGCCGGGGCGACCAGCGCCAGGCAGACGGCCATGAGCAGCGCCGCGCCGAAGTGGCACAGCAGTTGCCAAGCCGCCGAGGCGGGCTTGGGCTGGAGGCTGCAGCGGTGAACGGGGGCGGGTGAACTCAAGAGCAAGAGGGCGAAGGCGCGATAAGAACCAAGGAATCCAGGGCGGGAGTGCCGGGCACGCCGGGCTCAGGCGGCCCGCTTGCTCAGCACAGCGTAGAAGAACCCGTCGAACAAAGCCTCGGTGCCTGGTGAAGCTGACGCAGATGCGTCGGGCGGGGCCCCGTCCGGCGGCGCCCCATTGTGTGCGAGCGGCAGCAGGTGTCCGGTGACTGCCTGCAGCGCGGGGCGCAAGGCGTCGGATTGGCGTTGCAAAAATGCATCGACCTGCTGCTCCCCCTCGGCCTTGAACAGGGAGCACGTCGCGTAGACGAGACGCCCGCCCGGTTTGAGCAGGGGCCAGAGCGCGTCCAGCAACTGCGCCTGGATGGCAGCCAGTTGGGCGATATCACTCGGCCGGCGCAGCCAGCGCACATCGGGATGGCGGCGGACGATGCCGGAGGCGCTGCAGGGCGCGTCGAGCAGGATGGCATCGAAAAGCCGTCCATCCCACCAGGAGGCCGTGTCGCGTGCGTCCACGGCCTTGAGCTGGGCCTGCTGGCCCAGTCGCTGCAAATTGTCCTGAACCCGGCTCAGTCGCTGGGCGTCACTGTCCAGCGCCAGCAGATCCAGATCGGCCAGCTCCAGCAAATGCGCCGTCTTGCCGCCCGGGGCCGAGCAGGCGTCCAGCACGCGAGCGCCGGCAGGCAAGGCCGGCAGGCCGTCCTGGGCGAGCACGGTCAAGGGTCCGGCCAGTTGAGCGGCCGCATCCTGCACCGACACCGCGCCCTCGGCAAAACCCGGCAGGCTGCTGACCGGCACGGCGCGCTCCAGCACCAGGGCTTGCGGCGCCAGCGGACCCAGGACCCGGGCGGCAATGCCGGCCTCTTGCAAGCGCTGCAAATACTCCGCCGTGCTGCCCTGGCGCGCATTGACGCGCAAGGTCATGGGCGGGTGGCTGTTATTGGCCAGGAGCAGCTGGTCCCAGACCTCGGGCCAATCGGCCTGCAGCTTTTCGATCCACCAGCGAGGGTGGTTGTAGCGGGCCACCTCGCCGGCCGGGCCGGCTTCGGCCGCGGTCACCTGGGCTTGCAGATCGGCACGTTCGCGCAAAAAGCGGCGCAAGACCGCGTTGACGAAGCCGGCGCTGGCCGGCATGCGCTTGCGCACGGCGCTGACGGCCTGGTCGACCACGGTGTGATCGGCATAGGGCGCAGAGCCCGGTCCGCCGCCCGCGTCCCACAGCAAGGCCAGGGCCGTCAGCAGCAGGCCCTCGACCTTGGGCGGCGGGCTCTTCGGCGCCAGCACGGCGCGCAGCGCCTCGGCCGCGCCGAGATGGCGCAACACATGAAAGCTCAAGGATTGGGTGCCTGGACGCAGCTCGGCCGGGCATTGCGACAGCAGCTCGGTCAGCGAACGCCCCGCTCGCACGGCTTGCACGGCGTCCGCCACCTGGAGCAGCAATTTGTGCAGCGGTGGCGCCAGCTTGGCCGGGGCGGGGGAAGAGGAAGCAACAGAAGATGTTTTCGCAGTCGGGCTCACCGCTTCAGTGTAGGGGAGCAGGCCCGCCAAGCAGGCAGGCAAGACCTGGCACTGCAAGGACTTTGCAATCCGGACACAATGCCCCATTGCACCGAACAGCGAGAACACCCCATGACCGGCGTCCTGCCTGCAAACCCCACTCCCCGCGACGAGCGCGAGCTGGCCGAGCTGCCCGCCTCGGAGCGCGTGCGCTACCGCCTGGTCGGCGCCGGCTGCCGCCACCACGCCAATGACAACATCGCCGATTTCATCAAGGATGGCGAGCTGGACGAAATTCAGGCCGAGGTCCAGGCCAAGCTGCAGGAGGTGCTACGCGCCCTGGTGATCGACACCGACAGCGACCACAACACCCAGGACACCGCCAAGCGCGTGGCCAAGATGTTTGTGCGCGAGGTCTTCAAGGGCCGCTACGTGCCCATGCCGCCGGTCACCGAGTTCCCCAATTTCACCCGGCTCAACGAGCTGATGATCGTGGGCCCCATCACCGTGCGCAGCGCCTGCTCGCACCATCTCTGCCCCATCATGGGCCGGGTCTGGATCGGCCTGCTGCCCAACGAACACTCCAACCTGATCGGCCTGTCCAAGTACACCCGCATCTGCGACTGGATCATGAGCCGCCCGCAGATCCAGGAAGAGGCTGTCACCATGCTGGCCAACGAGTTGCAGGAACGCGTGCAGCCGGACGGCCTGGCCATCGTCATGGAAGCCGATCACTTCTGCATGCACTGGCGCGGGGTCAAGGACACGGAAACCAAGATGACCAACAGTGTGATGCGCGGTGCCTTCCTCAAGGACCCGAATCTGCGCCGCGAATTCCTGTCCTTGCTGAGCAAGAAGTAAGTCGAAACCGTCGAAGACGTCGAGCCCAGCGCCGGCGTCAGCCCCACCGGAGCCCTCCCCATGCTAGTTCGTCTTCTCTACGCCAGCCGCGCCCACAGCCCCATGGGCGATGCCGAGCTCAGCACCATCCTGAAACAGTCGCGCGAGCACAACCCCGCCGAAGGCATCACCGGCCTGCTCTGCTACACCGACGGCATCTTCATGCAGGTGCTGGAAGGCGGCCGCGATGCCATCAACGCCCGCTACAAGCGCATCGTCAGCGACAACCGCCACCACGACGTGATCCTGCTCAGCTACGAAGAGGTGGGCGAGCGGGAATTCGCCGGCTGGTCCATGGGCCAGGTGAATCTGCAGCGCCTCAACCCCGGCCTGGTGCTCAAGTACTCCGAAACCGCCAAGCTCGACCCCTACCGCATGAGCGGCCGCGCCTTGATGGCCCTGTTCCACGAGCTGGTCAGCTCGGGCGCCATCGTCTGCAGCTGAGGCGGCGTTCGGCACATTGCAGTCTCTCGGTTTTCTCGTGAGGCCCTGCAGCCCGCGCCGCCACCGGGCTCATGGTTCCGGGGTCGGCCCTGGCGGGCCGACTTCCCTGCGCTGCTCGCACCTCGGGGCTGGCGCATAACTCGCTTCGCTCCCTGCGTTCGCTTCGTTCAGACAGAAGCGCCAAGTCAGAACTTGAAGCGCACGGGTACGTGCGCGCCCCGAAGCGCTGTGCTGCTCGGCCCTGCACAAATCGCCCGGCAGCGGCACGGGCTGCAGGGCGCTTGCATCGCGGTCGATGTGCCCCTCGTCGGTGGAGAACGCCATCTTCGGAGGCGGCTCGGCCCGCCGACGGGCGATTTGTGCGCGGCCGAGGGCGCAGTGGAGCGGCTCAGGCGCGCGTACCCGCGCGCTTCAAGCGCTGACTCGGCGCCACTGTTTGACCACAGTGAGCGCAGCGAACGGAGGGAGATTGGCGCCGCTGAGCCGCGCAGTGAGCACCGAGGGGAGTCGGCTCGCAGAGCCGACCCGCGAACCATGAGCCCGGCGGCGGGCCGAGCCACCGCAGCGGGAGCGATCGGCACCACAAGGGTTCGCAATATGCTGCATCCAACCAGCCCCAAATTCACGTTCAGAGCGAGCGCGCCTCCCGAAAGCCGTAAAAGCTGGCCAGCACCCGCGTCGGGAACTGGATGATGGCTTCGTTGTAGGCGCCCACCGCCTGGTTGAAGACCTGGCGGGTGAAGGAACGTTGGCGCTCGATCATCTTGAGTTCGTCCACCTGGGCGAACAGTTCGGGGTGCTCGCGCAGCTCGGCGTGGTGTTCCAGCATGGACATCAGCCGCGTCAAAGCTGCGGCATGCACGGCACTGGCCACACCCAGGCTGGCGACCGGGTCACCGGCATAGGGCCGGGCGCGCACAGCCTGCAAGGCAGTTTGCACCTCCTGCTGGGCAGCATCCAGGGCGTCGAAGGTGGCCTGCTCATTGGGCAGTAGCGGGCGCAGCACAGCGAGCAATTCGGCGCAGACGCTGGCACGCGCGCTCATATGGGTGTCCAGCTGAGCAAAGGCCACCGCGATCGCGTTGCGCAAGCTCATGACCCGGTTGTAGGCGCCAATGGCCCAGAACAACAGCATGGCGGCCAGCCCCCAGCCGGCCCAACCCCAACTCCAGCCCGTGTCGGTCGGCTCCATGTTCAGGCTCCGGCCTTCAAGGCAAGAAACTCATCATGCCCGCGCGCGCGCAGCTCGCAGGCCGGGCAGCTGCCGCAGCCATAGCCCCAGGCGTGGCGCTGGGTGCGCTCGCCCAGGTAGCAGGTGTGGGTGTGCTCGACCACCAACTCGTTCAGTGCAGCGCCGCCCAGCGATTCGGTCAGGGCCCAGGTCTGGGCCTTGGTGATGAACATCAGCGGCGTTTCCAGCGTCATCGGCGTGTCCAGACCCAGGCTCAGGGCCACCTGCAAGGCCTTGAGCGTGTTGTCGCGGCAGTCGGGGTAGCCCGAGTAATCGGTCTCGCACATGCCGCCGACCAGCACCGAGGCACCGCGGCGGTAGGCCAGGGTGGCGGCGAAGGTCAGGAAGAGCAGGTTGCGGCCCGGCACAAAGGTGTTGGGCAGACCATTGGCCTGCATCTCGATGGCGCGATCTTCGGTCAGCGCGGTGCTGGAGATCTGGCTCAACAGGCTCAGGTCCAGCACATGGTCTTCGCCCAGCTTGGCGGCCCAGGCCGGGAACTGCGCCGCCAGCTCGCGGCGCACGGTCTGGCGGCATTCCAGCTCGACCCGGTGGCGCTGGCCATAGTCAAAGCCCAAAGTCTCGACCGCGGCATAGCGATTCAGGGCCCAGGCCAGGCAGGCGGTGGAATCCTGGCCGCCGGAGAACAGGACCAGGGCTTTGCGTTCGGTGTGCGCTTGGGGCGGCGTCGGGAGGTTCATGCGTGACAACTCGGAAAGCACCGCACGGTGGCGGCAAACAATGCCCACCAGTGTGCCAGGGTCGCCCCGCGCCAGGAAACGGCCCGACATCGCCCCCCCCGCGCTAAGCTCGCAGCTACACGCACTCCTGGACAAGCGCTCATGAAAACCTCCATTGCCTCACGCCTGCTTGGCGTTCTGCTGCCCTATGCCATTGCGGCGCAGGCGGCACCCGCATCGGCGCCCATCAGCCAGGTTCTGGTCTACCCGGGCGGCGCCACGGTGCAGCGCACGGCCAACGTGGCCGCCGGCGCGCGCGAGCTCGTGATTCACTGCCTGCCCGCCCGCTTCGAGGCGGACTCCTTGCAAGTGCAAGCCGATACCGGCATCCAAATTGGCGAGATCAGCATCCAGACATTGGATCGTGTTCGCGTTCCCGAGTGCCACAGCAGCCCGCTGGACACCCGCATTCGAGAACTGGAGGACCAGCGCGCCAGCATCAACGCCGAAAGCGAAGCGCAGGACTTGGCCCTTGGCTTTCTCAAGAGCTACGGTGGGGCGGGTGACGGCAAGTCTGCACCAGCACCGATCACCAGTACCTTGGAGGCCCTCAAGCGTGGCGGCCAGGAAACTTGGCTGCGCAAACATCAGCTCGCGCGACGCCTACAGGACCTCGACGAAAAGCTGAGCCCTCTGCAAGCAGAGCGCGACCGTCTGATTCAAGCGAACCCGCAGCTGCGCAGCGTGCGCATCAACCTGGCCGCCGCCCGCACCGGCGAGCTGCGCCTGAGCTACCGCCTCAATCAAGCGGGCTGGAACCCCATCTACCGCGCCCATCTCGACACCCAGGGGCAGCAGCTGCGCCTGGAGCGTCTGGCCCAGGTGGCGCAGACCAGCGGCGAGGATTGGAGTGGCGTGCAATTGCGCCTGAGCACCAGCACGCCGCGCAGCCAGAGCGGCCTGCCCCCGCCCTACCCCTGGACCCTGGACATCCTGCCGCCGATCGCCGCTCAGGAGCTTCAAGTAACTGGTTCTCGCATGGCCGCGCCGCTCATGGCAGCGCCCGCGCCGGCCTTCAAATCGAATCGGAGCGCGGATGAAGCCCCAGCCCTTCCCAGCTTCGACATCAGCACTCAGCAGGGCGAGTACGCCGCGGAGTTCGAGGTTCCGGGGCGCGTCTCCATCAGCAGCGACGGCCAGCGCGTCAGCTTTGCGTTGGGTAGCGAAAAGATGACAGCCCAGGTGTTCGCTCGCGTGCAGCCCCAGCAAGACCGCCAGGCCTATCTGCTGGCCGAGCTGAACCGCCCCAGCGGCAGCTGGCCGGCCGGCGCGCTGCAGCTCTTCCGCGACGGGGCCTTCATCGGCAACAGCCAGCTGCAGCTGGGCAGCGAGGAAAAGCTGGAGCTCTTTTTCGGCCGCGACGAGCTGCTGCGCGTGGCGGTGGAGCCGCCGCAGAAAGACGGGGCGGAGCGCGGCTTCATCGGCAGCCGCAACGAGCAGAAGATCCGCCGCGCCTACCTGGTCGAGAACCTGCACCGCCAGCCCATCCAGCTACAGCTGATCGAGCCCTCGCCCGTGGCCCAGCATGAGGACATCAAGGTGCAAACCCAATTCAACCCGCAGCCGAGCCAGCAGCGCTGGAAACAGCTGCCCGGCGTGGTCGCGTGGCAGCTGCAATTGGCGCCCGGCCAGAGCCAGCGCTTCACGGCCGAGTATCTGATCAGCACACCCAAGGACGCGCGGGTGAGCGGGCTGCGCTGAACCTGCACTGGCAGCCCAATGGACAAAGGGAAGATTCCCCTGATCGCGGGGCCGCTAGGGTAACTGCGCATGACAGCGGCATGACACGCCAGAGACACTCCGCGCATCTCAAAGCCGGGGAAGAGTCGATGAAGACGCGAAGCTACAAGCTGATTGCCGCCGCATGCCTTTTGATGAACCAGGCAGCCTGGGCCGAGCTGCCCCGTGGCAGCCTGACGTTTTTGCAGCCCAAGGGCACGGTCAGCACGACCGAGGCGATTGACATCTGGGTTCGGCTGACCCTTGACGCCGACTCTCCGGCATTCACGTTTTCCAGCTATCCGATCACAGGCATCTCGCTGAGCGACTTGCCGCCCTATGGCTACCACTATGACTCGAGCACCGGCTCGTACAGCTACGGAACGTTTGCCCGCATTGACAGCATCACTCTCAGCTCTTCGATGGGTGGCGTGGTGCCCGGGTACGACTTCAGCTTTTCATCCAGCTTCAACCCAGAGCTTTCAGGACCGAATGGCTTGAACCAATTCAGCTTGGCGCCGGGCCAAAGCTATGACTATTTATTTGGGCGGTTCACACCGAGGAACGGCGCGGCGCCAGAGGGCGTCATCAACCTGTTCGACGCCTCGATGACGATCTACTACTCTGGCGTGGACGCAGAAGGCCGATGGATGAACTCCAACCTGCGGCCCGTCATTGCTTCGACCTGCGAGAACGGCGACTTTGCCAACTGCCGCTTCACCCGCACCGTCACCGCCGTGCCCGAACCCAGTAGCTACGCCTTGATGGGCCTGGGCCTGGTCGGTGTGCTGGGCCTGGCCCGCCGCCGCCGCTCGGCCTGAACAGCTCGCATCAGTCCGAGCCGCTGAGTCAGAACCGGCCGCCTGTCTGCCCAAATTTCGGGCGGATAGGCGGCATTCCTTTGCTGTGCGTTTTGCAATGCGCCCTGCATCGTGCTCTACAGCGCCACCTGCACCTGAACGGCGTTTGCGGCAGGGCGGGCCAGGTTTGCACCGGGCAGCGAGAAGCTGGCGCCTGGCCAAAGCCAGCGCTTCGCGGCCGAGTACCTGATCAGCCCGCCCAAGGACGCGCGGCTGAGCGGAATGCGCTGAGTCACGGTGTCAGGTCAGCGGCGAAAGTGAAGATTCCCTCGAATCCCGGGCAAGCAGGGTAACTGCGAATGACAGCAGCATGACCGGTCATTGACACTGCGCGCCTGTCAAATCCAGGAGGGGGAGAAACCCATGAAATCGCACACCTTCAAGTTGATTGCCGCTGCCTGCCTCATGGCGAGCCAGGCGGCCTGGGCCGAGCTGCCACGTGGCAGCCTGACGTTTTTGCAGCCCAAAGGCACGGTCAGCACCACGGATGCGATTGACATCTGGCTGCGCCTGACGCTGGACGCAGACTCCCCGGCGTTCAGCTTTTCCAGCGAGCCCCTCACCGGCATCTCACCCACGGATTTGCCGCACGAGGGCTTCTACCACGACCCGATCACGGGGACCACCACACAGAGCGTCTTCGCGCGAATTGACAGTGTTTTCCTCAGCGCCTCGATGACCTTGTCGGGCAGCGAGTTCGCAGGCTACGACTTCGAATTCGCCACGATCTACAACCCGCAACTACCGGGCCCCACCTACCAGAATCACTTCAATCTGGCCCCCGGCCAAAGCTACGACTACCTGTTTGGCCGCTTCACGCCCAAGGCGGGGGGCGCACCGGAAGGCATCGTCAATCTGTTCCAGACCTCGATGACGCTGCAGTACACCGGCGTGGATGCCCAGGGCCGGGTGCTGTACGCCGCCGCCCAGCCCGTCATCGCATCGAGCTGCGAGAGTGGTGACTGGGCCACTTGCGGCTTCACCCGCACCGTCACTGCCGTGCCCGAACCCAGCAGCTACGCCTTGATGGGCCTGGGGCTGGCCGGTGTGCTGGGCCTGGCCCGCCGCCGCCGCGCCACGGCCTGAGCTCGGCCCCAGCCCACGGGCTCAGAACCAGCCGCCCAGGTCCTCCCGAATCTCGGGCGGATGGGCGGCGTTTTTTTGCAGGCCCGCTTTCAAAGCGCTCCGCGCCTGGCGGGCGGCGGGGCTGTCGCTGCCCGGTGCATCCAGCTGCGCTTGCATCAGCGACTGCAAGGCATCGAAAGGATGACCGGCCGGCATTTGCGGCGGGCGGGCCTCGCGCGCTACGGCCAGCGCGGCGGCCGCATCGGCGGCGCCCATCATCACCAGGGTCAGCGCCAGGTCGAGGCGAGCCTGCCAGAGCGGCGGCAACTGGCGGTCCGGGCTGGTCTCCAGCAAGGCCACACGGCGCTCCAGCAGGCGGCGGCTGCCGGCCAGATCGCCGCGGGCGCGCAGCAGCGCAGCCTCGACCTGGGCGACGCGGCTCTCCAGCCACAGATCGCGCTCCAGATGCAGGTCGGCATCGCCGCGCAGGCGGGCGACAGCATCCGCCGCCAAATCCAGGTCACCCAGCACCAGGCCGCTGCGCGCCAGGGCCAGCCAGGCCTCGGCCCGGCTCACACCCATCTGCTCACGCACCCGGTCCACTTCCTCCAGCAGGGCGCGGGCGTCCTGGCGCAAGGCGGTCGCAGGCGACTCCCCCGCCTGGGCGCGCGCCAGCAACAGCGAGGCCTTGGCCGCCGTCCGGGCATTGAAGGGGGCGCCATTGCCTTGGGTGTTGAAGGCCAGACGGGCGGCCAGGGCCTGCGCGTATTCAGCGCGGTCGTGGTGGTAACGCGCAATCTCCGGGTACATGAAGGCGCGCATGGAATTGCCCCGACCATGCAGCCGGTCCATCTCCTCGCCCAAGGCCTGCGCACGCGCCTCCACACCGTCGTACAGGCCCGCACGGATCTCCATGGTCAGGATGTTGCGCCGGATGGCCAGCACATGGCGCAGGTTCTCCTTGGGCGGGTTCTGCAAGGCCGGCTCGGTCAGGCGCAGCTGGGCGAGGGCCTCGCTGATGCGCCCCTCTCCGGACAGGCGGACCGCCTCCACCATGTGGTGGAAGGTTCGATAGAAGTGGCCCTCCGGGTAGAGCAGCCGCACCAACTCGCCGGCTTGATCCAAGGCCAGCTTGGCCTCGCCCAGGCGGCCGGTCTTCATATAGCCATTGGCCAGCGCGTAGTAGAGCTCGCGCATGGGATCGGATTTGGGGCCATGCAAGCGCGCCACGCGCTCGCGCAGAGGCTCCAGCTCGGCCACCACCAAATCGTGCGGGCCCGTCGGCACATAAATTTGGGCCAGCTTGATATGGGCCGCCACGGTGCGCTCGTCGTCTTCCCCGTAGAGCTGAACCATCAGCGCCACCCACTCACGCGCCAGCGGTGCGGCCAGGTCGTAGCGGTCCAGGGCGCCGTAGGTTTCGGCCAGTGTGGCCAGCAGGCGCGCCTTGATGCGGGGCTGGTCCTGGAATTTGCCTGCGATCTCGCTGCGGCTTTTCTCCAGCAGATCCATGACCGTGGGCGCCTGCCCTCCATGGACATCGGGGCTGGCACTGCCCAGCAGATCCGTCAGGTACAGCGTCACCTGATCGGATTCATGGGCCGCCGCCTGCGCGCGGCGCCATTGATCCAGGCTGACGCCCAGGCCCAGCAGCACGGCCACGGCCAGACCGCCCGACAGGGATGCAGCCAGGGCATTGCGGCGCATCCAGAGCCGCAGGCGATGGCGCCAGTCCTCGCGGCGGGCGCTGACCGGGCGATGCTGGAGCCAGCGCGTCAGGTCTTCGACCAAGGCGCTCACGGCCGGGTAGCGCTCCTCGGGCAGCTTGCGCAAGGCCTTGGCGACGATGGCCTCCAGGTCGCCGCGGGCGCGCTCGGCGTCGAGCGGGCGGGCGCCCGCCGGCGCATCTTCGGCCAAAGCCTGGGCCAGCAAGGGCCCGAGCCGCGGCGCGTCCTGGTGCAGCAAAGCATGCTCGATGGCCGTGCGGGTGCTGCCGGCGTTGTAAAAGGGCAGGCGGCCGGACAGCATCTCGAACAACAGCACGCCGAGCGAGTAGACATCGGCCGCCACGCCGACCGGCGTGCCGCTGAGCTGCTCGGGTGCGGCATACGACAAGGTCAGGCCACGGCCGCTGACGCGGGTCAGGTGGCCTGGATCCTCTTCATCCAGCAGACCCGCAATGCCGAAGTCCAGCACCTTGACCTCGCCCCGGCTGTCGCCCTCGGCGCCGACCATCACGTTCGAAGGCTTGAGGTCGCGATGCACCACCAGCTGGGCATGGGCATGCTCGACCGCCTGGGCCACGCGGATCAGCAAGGCCACCCGTGAGGCGACCGTGGGGCATTCGGCCCGCACATGCTCGCTGAGCGTGCGGCCCGCCACGTACTCCAGCACCAGATAAGGCACACCGTCCGCCATGCCGGCATCGAGCAAGCGTGCAATGCCGGGGTGCTTGAGCCGGGCCAGCACGGCCCGCTCGCGCGCGAAACGTTGGGACAGCGGCGCCTGCTGCAGATCACTGCGCAACAGCTTGACCACGGCCTCCTGCTCGTACAAGCCATCAGCCCGCCGCGCCAGCCAGACCTGGCCCATGCCGCCCTCGCCGATCTTGCGCAGCAGCTGCCAAGCCCCCATGCGCTGGCCACTCAGTGAAGGCGCTTGCTGCCTCTCGTCCAGCGCCGGCATGGCGCTGAGGGGCACGGGCCCAGCGGCTGCAGGAAACTGGGTCTCGGCCTGCTGGATCAAGCGCTGCGCGAGCTCGGCGGCCAGGGCGGCATCGCGCGCGGCCAGCGCCGCCAACCAGGGGCCGCGCTCAGCTTCGGCCAGGCCTTGCGCCTGGCGCAGCAGCTGGTTCAGTTCGGTGTGGCGGGCGCTGTCGCCCATGCTCAGCGGCGCACTTCGCCCTGGCCCAGCACCACCCATTTGAGCGAGCTCAGGCCTTCCAGTCCCACCGGGCCACGGGCATGGAGCTTGTCGGTGGAGATGCCGATCTCGGCGCCCAGGCCGTACTCAAAGCCATCGGCAAAGCGCGTGCTGGCATTGACCATGACGCTGGCCGAATCGACCTCGCGCAGGAAACGCATGGCATGGCCATGGTTGCTGGTGAGGATGGCGTCGGTGTGGTGCGAGCCGTAGCGGTTGATGTGCTCGATGGCCTCATCGAGGCTGTCCACCACCTTGATGCTGAGGATGGGCGCCAGGTACTCCTCGCTCCAGTCGGCCTCGGTCGCCGGCTTGATCACGGCGCCCGGGATGGGGCCCAGCAAGGCCAGGCTGCGCGAGCAGCCGCGCATCTCCACCCCCTTCTCGGCCAGCAGGGCGCCGATATGGGGCAGGAAATCCGAAGCGCTTTCGGCATGGACCAGCAGAGACTCGGTGGCATTGCAGGGGCTGTACTTCTGCGTCTTGGCGTTCATGACCACGGTCAGGGCCAGGTCGAAATCGACCTCGGCGTCGACATAGCAGTGGCAGTTGCCGTCGAGATGCTTGATGACCGGCACCTTGGACTCGGCGCTGATGCGCTCGATCAAGCCCTTGCCGCCACGCGGGATGATCACATCCACATGCTCGGGCGCCGTGATCAGCAGGCCCACGGCGGTGCGGTCGGTGCTGGCGATCAGCTGCACGCCCTCGGGCGGCAGGCCGGCCTCGCACAGGGCGGCCGCCACCAACTCGGCCAGGGCGAGGTTGGAATGGATCGCCTCGGAGCCGCCGCGCAGGATGCAGGCATTGCCGCTCTTGATGGCCAGGGAGGCCGCCTCGATGGTGACGTTGGGGCGGCTCTCGTAAATCATGCCGAACACGCCCAGGGGCACGCGCATCTGGCCCACGCTGATGCCGCTGGGGCGGCGCTTGAGGCCGCTGATCTCACCCACCGGGTCGGGCATGGCGGCGATCTGCTCGCAGCCCTGGGCCACGGTCTCGATCACCTCGGGGCTCAGCTTCAGGCGGTCCAGCATGGGGCCGTCCAGGCCGGCGGCGGCAGCGGCTTTCAGGTCACGGGTGTTGGCGGCAGCCAGGGCCGGGCCGGCCTCGCGCAGGCGGCGGGCCAGGCTCAGCAAGGCCTGGTTCTTGGCGGCGGTGGAGGCGGCCGCCATGCGGCGCGAAGCCTGGCGGGCGGCCTGGCCCACCGCCCTCATGTAGAAGGGCAAATCCTGGGCGGCCAGATCGGGAGAAGGCAGGGTCGAGCTCATGGCGCCATTCTCCGCGATGTGCCGGATGCGGCAGTTTCAGGCAGGTTCCATCGATACCCATGCCATTCCTCACAGCCGGCGCGCGCGCCTCTCGCACCCGGGTCTACCCGAATTGCAACGGCCACCAAATTTCATCTTGTACCGGCAGCAGTTCATGCGGGCAGGCTTGCAGATCGTCGCCCAAATATTGGACTTCATCGCAGGCCGCTGTCGCCCGGTCGCTTGCTTTCCTACATTGAAGCCATCGACTCACCACCCCGTGCCGGCGTCGGCACCTAACGCAAAGAGGCCACACCATGAAGACTGTCACCGCCACCGCACGCATCGCTCTGTCCGCACTCGCTCTCGCAGCCTTCGGCGCTCAAGCGGCCGTACCCGGCCAGGACGAACTGGGCCCCGTTCGCCAAGCCTGCCCGCAGATCGATCAGAAGCTGCAGCAGGCCCTGGAACGTGACACCCGCAAGCTGATGGAGGCATCGCTGGCGCGCGTCGAGTTCACCGTCAAAGGCGACAGCATCAGCCAGGTTCGCCAGGAAAACACGCCCATCGAAGTGCGGGCACGTTTGCAGTCAGCGCTGCGCCAAGCCGGCTGCAAGAGCGATCAGGAAAAGACCCTGGCCTTCCACCTGAACCTCCTGCCCAATCGCTGAGCGACAGCGCCTCCACCGGCGGCGCGCTCACAGCTGCACATGGCTGGTGGAGCCGCCGTCGACATACCAGTTGGCACCGGCCACAAAGCTGGCGGCCGGGCTGGAAATGAAGGCCACCACGCGAGCAATCTCCTCCACGCGAGCCAGACGCTTCAGCGGGTTGCGTTGCAGCGCGCGCTGGTAGGCCTCGGGCTGCTGTTCGGCGATACGGCCCCAAAATCCGCCCTCGACCCAGGTGTCGCCGGGCGACACCAGATTGACCCGCACCCGCGGCAGCACACGGGCCGACAACGACTTCGCGTAATGCGCCACGGCCGCTTTGGCCGCGCCGTAGGCTTCGGAATTCGGGCAGGCTTGAGAGCTGGCGCGCGAACCAATGCAGGTGATGGCGGCATGGGGCGAGTCTTGCAGCCAGGGCAGCATGGCCTCACAGCAGCGCACGGTGGCAGCAACATCGAGCGCCAAGGCCTGCGACCAATCGGCCGAGAGCGCGCTGACATTGGCCACAAAAATGTCCTGCGGCCCGAGCTCCTGCAACCAGGCCTCGAAGACGCCCGGCTCGGCCACATCGAGCGCGCGTGCCTGCACCCGCCCCGGCAGCTGCAGCGCCTGCAACTCGGCCAGGCGGGCGGCGATGCGCTCGGGCCCACGCGCGCAGAACGCCACCTCGCAGCCTTCGGCCGCCAGCGCCTGCACGATGGCCGCACCGATGCCGGCCGAGCCGCCAGTCACCACTGCCCTCAGGCCTTTCAATCCAAGATCCATGCACCCTCCCCGGCATCAAGCGCCGCGGCATGCGGGCTGTGGGCGCCATTCTGTGCCAGGCCATCGACCGGCCGATGCGCACTGCGCACCTTCCCGCTTGCGCCGCGCACGGCACTCAACTACATTTGTAGTACGACACCTGTAGTAGAGACCAAGTCCATGTCCGAAGACAAAAGCGAACTGAGCCTGAGCGAGCTGCAGCTGAGCCTGATGCGCGTGCTCTGGCAGCGCGGCCAGGCCAGCACGGCCGAGGTGGCCGAGGCCTTGCGCGCCGAGGGCCGCCCCCTGGCTCACACCACCGTGGCCACCTTGCTGCAGCGCCTGGAGAAGCGCGGCCTGCTGGCCTGCGATCGCGAGGCCCGCGCCTTGGTCTACCGCCCCTGCGTGTCCGAGCCCGAGGTGCAGAAGTCCATGGTCAGCGGCCTGCTGGCCAGCCTGTTCGCCGGCAAGGCCAGCGCCCTGCTCAGCCACCTGCTGAAAGCCGGCGACATTGCCGACGAGGACATGGCGCAGATGCGCCGCCTGCTGGCCAAGGGCGGCACGAGCAAGAACCCCAAGGACGGCAGCCATGACTGAGCCCCTCAGCATCAACGCGCCCCTGCTGCTGGCTGGCCTGAGCAGCGGCCTGCTCAACTACCTGCTGCACAGCAGCCTGCTGCTCGGCGGCGCCTGGCTGATCGAGCGCAGCGCACGCCTGCAGCCGCGCCAGGCCTCGCATCGCGAGGCCCTGTGGCGCCTGGCCTTTTTCGGCCCGGTGCTGACGGCCGGCCTGGCCACGCTGCTGAGCTGGAGCCCGGCACCGACGGCCGGGCCGCTCGCATCGCCCACCGCCGCCAGCACAGCGATCGAGCGCCCCGCCCTCCCGGAGCCAAGCGACGCGCCGACCGCCACAGCGACCCCACCGATGCGCGAACCCGCGCCGATGACTGGCGCAGAGCGCCCCACTCGCCAAGCGCCGGCCGCACCACGCCCCTGGCTGCAACTGACCCCCGAAGCCAGCGCCGCCGTGGCTGCACTGGCGGCGGCCTGGGCGCTGTTGGCCGGTCTGGGCCTGCTGGCCACCGCCCTGGCCTGGTGGCGCCTGCGCGTGCAGGCGCGCCGCCTGCCCCGCTTGGACGACGATGCCGATCTGCACGGCTGCCTGCAATCCCTGGCCCGGTCCGCCGGCCTGCCGACCCCGCCCCTGCGCCTGGGCCGCGCCGATTGGCCCAGCCCCCTGATCGCCCCGGGCGGCGCCATCTGCCTGCCCGCCTGGGCCCTGCAGCTGCCGCCCGCGCAGCGCGAGGCGGTGCTGGCCCATGAGCTGGCGCATCTGCGCCGGCGCGATCCGGCCTGGCGCCTGGCCGCCCAGCTGCTGAACCAGCTGGCCTGGCTGCAACCCCTGAACCGCCTGGCCCTGCGCCGGCTCGACGCCCTGGCCGAACAGGCCTGCGACGCCTGGGCCACCGCCCGCCCCAGCGATGCCGCCCGCGAGCAGGCGCGCCGCGCCCTGGCGGAAAGCCTGTACCGCTGCGCCCAGGAGCTGCAACAGGCAGCCCACCCGGTGCGGCGCCTGCAGCTGCTGAGCCGCATGGCCGCCAGCGGCCGCTCGCCCCTGCTGGCCCGCATCGAGGCACTGATGAACCCTGCCCCCAACCCGCACGGAGACCCGACCATGAACCCCAAGCCCGAACCCTCCACCGCCCTGCCTGCACGCGAGCTCTGGCGCAAGCGCGTGCTGGTCGGCGGCCTGACCCTGTGCGCACTGGCCCTGCCCTTGCTGGGCGTGGGCCACAGCCAGCCGCTGGACCTGAGCCGCCTGCGCGACCTGGGCCACAGCTTCGAGGCGCGCTTCGGCGTGGGCTCGGCCATGGGCACCCGCATCGTCAAAAACAGCCCCTCGCACAACCTGGACATCCGCCTCAGCGGCCAGATGCGCTTCAACGCCGACCAGACCGCGCTCGAAAGCCTCAGCCAGGGCCGCCTGCTGATCGATGAGCGGCGCGAGGGCTGGCACCGGCGTGCCGAGTTCCTTCCGGGCGAAGCCGGCCAGGCAGCGCGCCTGGTTTACAGCCTCGACGGCAAGGAGCAGACCCCGGACGCCGAGGGCCAGGCCTGGCTGCGCGATCGCGTGGCCCTGGCCGGCGAGACCATCGAGGGCAGCGAGAAACGCGTGCGCAGCCTGCTGGCACAAGGCGGGGTGGCGCGCGTACTGGCCGACATCCAGGCGCCTAACATCGAGGATCACCGCCGCCGCGGCCGCGCCCAGGCCCTGCTCCAGCAAGGCCCGCAAAGCGAGAGCACCTTGCAGACCCTGATCCGTGTCCACGAGGGCATGGACTCGGATTTCGAACGCCGCCAGCTGTTGCAAAGCCTGATCGAAAAGCAGACCCTGAGCCCGACCCTGCAGGCCCAGCTGCTGCAAAGCCTGCAGCAGATGAGCTCGGACTTCGAACGCCGCCAGGTGCTGGAGACCCTGTCCGCCACGCTCAGCAGCGAGCCGGCCACGCTGCAAGCATGGCTGCAGGCGGTGGACGGCATGGACTCCGACTTTGAAAAGCGCAGCGCCATCGTCGACATCGTCGATCGGCAGTCGCCCACAAGCGGCCTGCCCACCTTGGCCGCCGCCCTGCAGGCCAGCCTGGGCCTGAGCTCCGATTTCGAGCACCGCAGCGCCCTGGAGGCCGTGGCCCAAAAGCTGCCGCGCCAGGCGGCACTCGATACGCAGGCCGAGGCGGCCCTGCGGGCCTACAGCGAATCGGCCCGCCGCATCGACAGCGACTTTGAGCGTCGTATGGCCCTGAGCGCCCTGCTCGACGCAGGCGTGCACCAGAAGGCCGCGCTGCTGGGTGTGCTCGATGCCGCACGCAGCATCGACTCCGATTTCGAGCGGGCCGAGTTGCTCAGCGCCCTGGCGGCCCACCTGCCGGCCGATGCCGAGCTGCTGGCCCGTTATCGCCAGGCAGCCCGCGGCCTGAGCGAACATGAGCGCGGCAAGGTGGAGGCCGCACTGGACCCGGTGATGGATCGCCTGGCCATGGCAGCGCCGGCGGCGCCGGCCACACCCGCCCAGGCCGCGCCCGCGGCCTCCGCCGCACCGGCTGCTGCCATCTCGCGCCTCAAGCCGCCCAGCCCGCCACGCCCGCCGGCCGCCCCTTCGCTGCCCTGAGGCTGGCAGCCCTCAAGCCGGAATGCGCTGCAGCAGCGCCAGCCACAGCGGCGCCGTCAGCACAAAGCCCAGCGTGGACACCACCACGGCGGCGGTGGTCTCGCCCTCCTGACAGCGGTAGCGCTGGGCAAAGATCAGGGCGTTGGAGCCGGTGGGCAGGGCCGCCATCATCAGCACCACACCCAGCGGCATGCCGCGCAAACCGAGCGCATAGCCCAGGCCCAGCACCAGGGCCGGCAGCAAGAGCAGCTTGGCCGCCACCAGACCTAACACCGAGGTCCAGCGCTGCGGCCAGCCCAGGTAGGCCAGGGACATGCCGATCAGGGTCAGGCACAGCGGCACCACGGCCGTGCCCAGCATCTGCAGCACCTCGTCGAGTACCGCCGGCAGGCCCAGGCCCAGGGCGTTCCAGCACAGGCCCGCCACCACCGGCAGCACCACCGGGTGGATCACCGTGTTGCGCACGGTGTTGGCCAGCAGGCTGCCCAGGCCGGTGGGCTGGCCCTGGCTGCGCTCACGCGCCAGGTCCAGCTCCACCAGGGCGGTCAACACGGTCAGGATGCTCAGCGCATGCAGGCTGACCACGGTGATGTGGATGGCCAGGCCCGCCTCGCCAAACACACCGGCCGCCAGCGGCACGCCGACCTGCAAGGTGTTGCCAAATGTGGCGGTGATGGCCTGCACGCTGGGCACGGCCGCACCGGCGGCCGCCGCACCGCGCCAGCGCTGCAAGGCATACAAGGCCACCAGCAGGCCCAGCACCGGGGCGAAAAAAGCCGTCAACGTCAGCCAGGGCAGGCTGGCGAACTCGACCCGGGCCGTGGTGCGAAACAGCAGGGCGGGCACGAAGATGTAGAAGGCCACATTCGACAGCACCCGCGCCGGGTCACCGCCGCTGCCGCCGGCATCCGCCCCACCCAGCCAGCGCATGCGGCCGACAAACCAGCCGATGGCCACCGCAATCAGAATGGCCAACAGCTTATGAAAAACAATCCAGCTCATGCGGCCCAGTATGCCGCGCCCGGGCCTGCGGCCTGGAGAACCGGCGGGAGAGTCGCCCGGCTCAGTGCGTGGTCGGCAGGCTGAGCTCGAACTCGAACACGCTGCCCTCGCCCAGCTCGCTGCGCACGCGGATCTCGCCGCCCATCTCGCGCAGCAGCTGCTGGCTGATCGACAGGCCCAGGCCGGTGCCGCCCAAGCAGCGCGCGTCCTCGGCCACCTGCTCGAAGGGCTTGAACAGGCGGTCCATCATGCGCCGGGCGATGCCGATGCCGGTGTCGTGCACGACAAAGGCAATGCGGGCGCGGCTGTCCTGCTGCGCGACCAGACTGACCTGCAGACCGAAGCGGCCCTGGTCGGTGAACTTGACCGCGTTGGACAGCAGATTCATCAGCACCTGGCGCAGGCGCTGGCCATCGACCAGCACGCGGGTCGGCAGCTGCGGGTCGATCTCGACCTGGAAATCCAGGTTCTTCTGCTCGGCACGCAGGCGCACGCTGTCGGCCACCATATCGAGCAGGGCGCGCAGGTCCACCGAGCTGGGCTGCAGGCGCACCTTGCCGGCCTCGATGCTGGCCATGTCCAGCACATCGGAGATCAGGCTCAGCAGATGCTCGCCGGCATCGCGGATCTGGCCCACCTTGGCCTGCTGGGCCGGGCTCAGGCTGGCATCCATCTGCAGCAGCTGGCCGAAGCCGAGGATGGCGTTCAGCGGCGTGCGGAACTCATGGCTCATGGTGGCCAGGAAACGGCTCTTGCTCTGGCTGGCGCTCTCGGCCCGGGCCTTGGCCTCGCTGAGCTCGCGGGTGCGCTCGGTGACCACCTCTTCGAGATGGTCGCGGTAATGCGTGAGCTCCTGCTCGGCCTGGCGACGCAGGCTGATGTCGCTGACCATGCCTTCGATGCGCAGGCCCTGGCCGCCACCACCCGGCACGACATGGACACTCAACTCCACCCAGAGCTGGCGCCCCTCGTTGGTGGCGATCAAGAGCGGCACCTGCTGCAGCAGGCGGTGGCGCTGCAGGGCCAGGGCGATGCGCTTGAACTCCTGCGCCTCGATCTGCACCAGGCTGCGCAGTCGCCGGCCCGAAGCCATGGCCTGGGCCGGGCTGTGGAAGCCCAGCATCAGGGCCAGGGCGCGGTTGAGGCTGAGCAGGCGGCCGCGCGCATCGCACTGGAAGATGCCCTCGGTGGCGTTCTCGAACAGGCTGCGAAAGCGCTCCTCGCTGAGCTGCAGGCCCTCGGATGAGGCCAGCAGACGGGCGCTCATCAGATTGAACTGCTCGGTCAGGGCACCAATCTCGTCGTCGCGCTCGACCTCGGTGGTGGCGCCCAAGCGGCCCTCGGAGACCTGGCGGGCCATCTGGCCCAGGCGCTGCACCGGGCGCTGCACCAGGCGGTTGACCAGGAGCAGGCTGGCCGCCACCACGGCCGCCAGCATGGCGCCCAGCAAGCTGGCCACGAAGCGGCGCATCTGTGCCACCTGGCGGTACACGCCCTCGCGGCTAAGCACCAGGGTGGCCTGGGCCACCACCGTGGGGGCCAGGTCCGGGGCGGCCTGGTAGCTGATGTCGAACTGGCGGCTCAGCGGTTCCACGGCCGGTTCGCTGCGCTGGCGGCGCAGGGGCTCGGCATTGACGCCGACCGGGCGCAGCTCGATGGAGTGAACCTCGGGGTCCGCCATCACGGCGTCCAGCAGGTTCTTGATGGCGATGTTGTCAAGGTTCCAGATCGGCCCGGCAAAGCCCAGGGCGACAAGACTGGCCATGCGGGTCTGGCGGTGGTCGAGGGCGAGGTTGAGCTCCTGCTCCTCCCGCGAGGTCCAGGACCAACCCAGTGCCAAAGCCAGCAAACCGGCCGCCAGCGCCATGCCCAGAATCAAGCGGGACTGGATGCCGAAGCTCACTCGCACTGGGGCCATGCACTCACTCCTGACCAGGGCCGGACCAAGACCAGACCGAGGCGGCACGCGGGCGGCCCGGGTCTAACGCAACTGCTCTGCGCATCAGCATAGCGCCTTTGTGCGCCCTGCCGATGAGGAGCAGCCCCAGTTCCCCTCGCAAGAGGGGGTGGAGTCATGCAGCGCCCGGGTTTCAGGCGGCTTTCTTGGCCGCCACCTTCTTGGCTGGGGCCTTCTTCGCGGCCACCTTCTTGGCCGCGACCTTTTTGGCCGCCGGCGCCTCGCTCACCACATCGGCAGCCGCCGTCTTGGCCGCGGCACCGCGCAGCGGCACGCCCGGCTTGGCCGCGCGCGGCTCGAACTCGAAGTTCACCTTGCCGGCCTTCTTGTCGTAAGCCAGGAAGGCCTTGAACTTGCGCCGGGTCTTGTTGGAGACGAAGTTCTCCAGCAGCGCGGTCTTGCCCTCGCTGAGCAGCTTTTGCATCTGGCTGATCTCGATGGGCTGCTGCAGGATGATCTTGCCGCTCTTGAAATCGCAGGTGATGGCAGCGCCGACGGCATGCTCGCAGACGTAGTTGCTGCCATGCTCGAAGACCCGGCCCTGGCACTTGGGGCAGGCGCCCAGCGAGGTCTGGGCGCTGAAGTCCACCGCCTCGCCATCGCCCTCGCCGTTCTTGCCGTCGTCGCCGAAGTCGAACTCAAGCTTCCAGTTCTGGATCTCCTCGTCGAAGACCAGGGCCAGCTCGGCCGTGAAGGGCCAGCCGGCCTTGGAGCGGAAGCCTTCCAGCGGGCCGATCTTCTTGTCGGCCAGGAACTGTTCCACCTCGTGCAGCTCGAAGCTGCGGCCGCCGGGGATCTTACCGATCGAGAAGCCGCAGCCCTCCGAAGCGCCATCCTTGCCGGTGCAGGTGAAGCGACGGTAGTTCTCCTTGACCACGCCGCTGCACTTCGGGCAGGGCGTCTTCAGGGTGGCGTAATCGCCGGGGATGGTGTCGCGGTCGTATTCCTTGGCTTTTTGCACCACGCGCTCGGTCATGGCGGCGATCTTGGCCATGAACTCGTCGCGGTTCAGGCGCCCCTTTTCCATCTCGGAGAGCTGGAACTCCCAGTCGCCGGTCAGCTCGGGCTTGGTCAGGTCCTTGATGTCCAGGCCGCGCAGCAAGGTCATCAGCTGGAAGGCCTTGGCCGTGGGGATCAGCTCACGGCCATCACGCAGCATGTACTTTTCGGTCAGCAGGCCTTCGATGGTGGCGGCGCGGGTCGCTGGTGTGCCCAGGCCCTTCTCGGTCATGGCTGCGCGCAGCTCTTCATCGTCGATCAGCTTGCCGGCGCCTTCCATGGCCGAGAGCAGGGTCGCTTCGGTGTAGCGGGCGGGCGGCTTGGTGGCCAGGCTCTTCACATCGACCGACTCGGTGCGCACCACCTCGCCCGGGGCCACGGCCACCAGATTGGCGTCGTCTTCCTGCACCTCCTTGCCGTAGACGGCCAGCCAGCCCGGCTTGACCAGCACCTTGCCATTGGTCTGGAAGTTCAGCTCCTTGCCGGCGGCCTTGACGGTGCTGATACGGGTGGTGACCAGGAACTCGGCCGGCGGGAAGAACACCGCCAGGAAGCGCTTGACCACCAGGTCGTAGAGCTTGGCCTCGATGTCGGTCAGGCTCTTGGGCGCCTGCAGGGTCGGGATGATGGCAAAGTGATCCGAGACCTTGCTGTTGTCGAAGACCTTTTTGGTCGGCTTGATATAGCCCTCGTTGAGCGCCTTGCGGGCGTGGCCGGCCAGCTCGCGCAGGGGGCCGGGCAGGTCCTCGCCGGCGATCATCTCGGCGGTCTGCTTGGCCACGGCCAGATAGTCCTCGGGCAGGAAGCGCGAGTCGGTCCGGGGGTAGGTCAGCACCTTGTGCTTTTCGTACAAGGCCTGGGCCAGGCTCAGCGTGGTCTTGGCCGAGAAGCCGAAACGCGAGTTGGCCTCGCGCTGCAGGGTGGTCAGGTCGTAGAGGCCGCCACAGCTGCTGGTGGTGGGCTTGCTTTCTTCGCGCACGCTGGCCGGCTGGCCCAGGGCGGCGGCGGCGATGGCATCGGCCTCGGCGCGGTTCCAGATGCGGTCGGCGCGCGCTTCCGCATCCTCGCCCTTCTTCCAGCTCGGGTCGAACCACTTGCCTTCGTACTGGCCGGCCTGGGCGTCGAAGACGCCGCGCACTTCCCAGTAGTCGCGCGCCACATGCTTGCGGATCTTTTCTTCGCGCTCGACGACGATGGACAGGGTCGGCGTCTGCACCCGGCCCACGGTGGTCAGGAAGAAGCCGCCGTCGCGCGAGTTGAAGGCGGTCATGGCGCGTGTGCCATTGATGCCGACCAGCCAGTCGGCCTCGGAGCGGCAGCGCGCGGCGTCGGCCAGCGGCAGCATCTGGGCATCGCTCTTGAGCTTGTCGAAACCATCGCGAATGGCTTGCGGCGTCATGGACTGCAGCCACAGGCGCTGCACCGGCTTGTTGATCGCGGCCTTGGCCGTGCCGGCGTACTGCACGATCAGGCGGAAGATCAGCTCCCCTTCGCGGCCCGCGTCACAGGCGTTGATCAGCTGGGTGACGTCCTTGCGGCGGATCAGCTTGACCAGGGCATTGAGGCGGCCCTTGCTCTTGTCGATGGGGTTGAGGTCGAAGTGCGGCGGGATCACCGGCAGGTTGGCAAAGCTCCACTTGCCGCGCTTGACGTCGAACTCCTCGGGCGCCTTGATCTCCACCAGGTGGCCGACGGCCGAGCTGACGACGTAGTCCTCGCTCTCGAAGTATTCATCGTGCTTGTCGAACTTCCCCGCCTTGGGGGTCAAGGCGCGGACGATGTCCTGCGCCACGGACGGCTTCTCGGCAATGATCAGGGTCTTGCTCATGATGATGATGAAGTTTTCTACTCGTCTATTCGCTGCCGGCCGAAGTCGCTGACTCCGGCCTGCCTACAATCCGGCCTCGCGCGCGCCCATGCACATACGTACCTGCACGCGCGCACACCCATGAATTCAATGTAACCACAACTTCCGATGACGCAAGCCGCTCGCAAAAAGTCTGCCCCGGCCTCGGCCCCGGCTGCCAAGCCCGCCCAGCCTGCCAAGGCTGCAGCCGGCAAGGGTCGGCGCATCCAGGTCCGCAATTCCGGTGTGCATGGGCGCGGAGTCTATGCGCTAGCGCCGATCAAGGCGGGCGAAGTCATCATCGAATACACGGGTGAGCTCATCAGTTGGGACGAGGCCATGGAGCGCCACCCCCACGATCCCAAGCAGCCCAACCACACTTTCTACTTTCACATCGAGGACGGCCGCGTCATCGATGCTCTCTACGGCGGCAACAGCTCGCGCTGGATCAACCACTCCTGCGAGCCCAACTGCGAGACCGACGAGATCAAGGGTCGCGTCTTCATCAAGGCCCTGCAAGACCTGTCCCCCGGTGAAGAGTTGTTTTATGACTACGGCCTCACCATCGACGAGCGCTACACCCCGAAGCTGAAGAAAGAGTTCGCCTGCTACTGCGGCAGCCCCTTCTGCCGTGGCACCATGCTGGCGCCCAAACGCTGAGTGATGTTCCGCCACCCATGAGCCTCTCCGAACGCAGCCATCTCGACTGGAAAGCCGAAGCCCTCTGGCAAGACCTGACCCCCTTGCTGCCCGGCATCAGCATCGAAGTGCTGGCCCGCACCGCCTCCACCAACACCGCCCTGCTGGAGCGGGTGCGCAGCCAGGCCCAGCAAGGCACAGAAAGCCGCTACGGCCGCCGCGCCCACGACATGCAGCCCTGCCTGCTGGTGGCCGAGCACCAGACCCACGGCCGCGGCCGCCAGGGCCGCGCCTGGCTGTCCAGCCCCGGCGCCTCGCTGACCTTCTCCCTGGGCCTGCCGCTGGATCTGGCCGACTGGGGCGGCCTGTCCCTGGCCATCGGCTGCGCGATTGCCGAGGCCCTGGAACCCAGCAGCAAGCTGGCCGCCGGCCAGCGGCCGCGCCTGGAACTGAAGTGGCCCAATGATTTGTGGCTGGATGGCCGCAAGCTGGGCGGCATCCTGATCGAGACCGTGCCCGCCGGTGAGCAGCGCATGGTCATCATCGGCGTGGGCCTGAACATCCAGGCCCTGGCCGGCGAGCCCGACACCCAGCCCGGCGCCACCTTCAACACCGGCTTTGCCTCGCTGAGCGAGTTCGATGCCACGCTGGACGGCCCCACCGTGCTGGCCCGCATCGCCCCGGCCATGGCGCGCTGCCTGCGCGACTTCCCGCAGGGCGGTTTCGCCGCCTGGACCGAAGCCTATGCCCGGCGTGACCTGACCCTGGGCCAGCCTGTCAGCGCCGGCGCCCTGGAAGGCATCGCCCGTGGCGTGGCCGCCGATGGCTCGCTGCAGATCGACACGGCCCTGGGCCTGCAAAGCGTCAGCGCCGGTGAAGTCAGCCTGCGCCTGAGCCCGCCGCCCGCCGCCCCGACCACCGGCCGCTGAAGCCCCAGCCCCCACGACCACCATGCTTCGTGCCCTGCTCGCCCTGCTGCTGATTCTCAACGGACTGTTTTTCAGCTGGACCCAGGGCTGGCTGGATGGCCTCGTCGGCATCAAGGCCAGCGGCGATCGCGAGCCCGAGCGCCTGGCTCGCCAACAGAACCCCGAGCGCATCGAGCTGCTGAGCCCCTCGGCCGCCAAGGCCCTGCAGCAGCGCGCCTGCGTGGAGCTGGGGCCGCTGGAGGGTGATGCGGCCCTGCAGGCGGCACAGACCGTGCTGGCCAATGCCGGCGTGCCCGCGAGCGAATGGCAGGCCCTGCACAACGAGCAGGCCGGCGTCTGGGCCGTGGCCACCACCCGCTTCCCCAACAAAGACCTGCAAGGCCGCAAGGAAGACGTGCTGAAGAAGCTCAAGATCAACTACGAGCCGCTGAGCGGCGTGCCGGCCGAGATGCCAGCCCTGCTGCTGAGCCGCCATGCCAGCGAGAAGGCGGCCCAGCTGCAAATCGATCGCCTGGGCCAGCGCGCAGTCAAAGGCCTGCAGGTGCTGCAACTGCAGGCACCGATCAACCGCCACACCCTGGTGTTCGTGCAGGCCGACGGTGCCCGCCGCGCCCAGCTGAAGAGCCTCAAGAGCCCCGCTCTGGCGGCCGGCTTCAAGAGCTGCACGGGCGCCGCGGCGAGCCTGGCAGCCAGCGCATCAAGCCCGACCAGCGGCGGCCGCTGAGCGGCGGCTCATTTCACCGCGCTCCGCGGTACCCGGGCGCAGGGCCCAGGCCGCCAGCGCCAGCAGGGCCAGCCACAGGCCGCTGAAAGCGCCACCACCTCCACCACCGCCCGAGCTGGTGCTGCCTCCCGGCGTCGTGCCCGAGGCGGCCGATACCGTGAAGCTCTGCGACACCGGGCTGGCAGCCGCAAAGCTGGCATTGCCGGCCTGGCTGGCCGTCAGCGTGCAGGTGCCCGCCGTCAGCAGCGAAACCGCAGTGCCGCTGACCGTGCAGACCGCCGTCGTGCTGGAGCTGTAACTGACCGCCAAGCCCGAGCTGGCCGTGGCCGCCAGGGCCGGCATGGCCGTGCCCAGGGTCTGGTTGGCGATGGCTGAGAAGGTGATGGTCTGCGGCGTGCCGGCCACATTGAAGCTGCGCGCCACGTCCGCCGCCGCCTGGTAGTTGCTGTTGCCGGCCTGCTTGGCCAGCACCGTGCAAACGCCGGAACTGAGCAGACTCAAAGACGTGCCGCTGACCGTACACACGCCCGGCGTGCTGCTTTCAAAGCTGACGCTCAGTCCCGAGCTGGCCGTGGCGGCCAGGGCCGGGGCCGCCGTGCCCAGCACTTGATCGGCCACGGCCGGGAAGCTGATGCTCTGGCTTGCAGGCGAAACCGTGAAGCTGCGGCTGACCGAGGGGGCCGCGGCAAACACGGCGCTGCCGGCCTGGCTGGCCACCACGGTGCAGGTGCCGCCCGCCACCAGGGTCAGGCTGCTGCCACTGACCGTGCAGACCGCAGACGTGCTGCTGCTGAAACTGACCGGCAGGCCCGAGCTGGCGGTGGCCACCAGGCTGCTGGGCGCCTGGCCGAACACCAGGCCGCTGGGCGCCGTGAAGGCAATCGTCTGCGCCGTGCTGCCGACGGCCGAGACCGTGATCGTACGGGTGCTGGTGTGAACCGTGCCCAGGTCGTCGATCAGCTGCAAGCTGACGCTGAAGCTGCCGGCGCCGCTGGGCGTGAGGGTGACGGTTTGCGTGTTGGCGCCGGCGCTGAAAGCGCTGACGATGCCGCCGCCCGAGCTCAGCGTCCAGGCGGCGCTGGCGATGCTGCGGCCGGTGCCCAGGGTGCTGCTGCTGGCGCTCAGGCTCAGCGGATTGCCTGCCAGAGGCGTGCTCGGGGTGCTGACGATCTGGATCACCGCGCCATTGGCGGCCCGCGCCGCGGCCACAGCTGCGCCGGCGTCCAGCATGCCGGCACCGCAGGTGCTGGTGGTGCAGTAGCACTCGTCCTGGGTGGCCGAGGTCGGCGCCGTGCATTGCGGGATGCCGGCCGTGCCGCCGCTGGTAACAAAGGGGCGTGCGGTGCTGCGCAAAGTGCTCAGCACCTCGGCCGGCGTCATGCTCGGGCGCACCGAGAGCATCAGGGCCACGGTGCCGGCCACCACCGGGGTGGAAAAGCTGGTGCCGACCGAAGCGCCGTTGTTGGTGTAGGACGCATCCCCCACCACCGGCGTGGTCGTGCCGCTGTTGGTGGTGCTGAACATGGGGTAGAGGCAGGCGCCGCTGAGGTTCACGCAGTTGCCGCCCGGGGCTGCGATGCTGACCTCGGGGCCGATGCTGGAAAAGCCGACCTTGCTGCCGACATGGCGCAGGCCGGTGACCGTGATCACGCCGGGGCAGTTGCCGGGCAGGCCGACCGCCAGCCCCTCGCTGTTGCCGGCGGCGACGACGATGCTGGCGCCACGCGCGGTGACGGCGCTGATGGCATTGCGGTACAGCTGGCCGGTGCCCGTGGTGCCGCAGGCACCGCTGCCGCCCAGGCTCATGTTCAGCACCTTGGCGGGGTTGGGATTGCTGGGCAGGCCGGGCACGGCCACGCCCGCCGCCCATTGCATGCCGGCAATGATGTCGGAGTCGTAGCCGCCGCATTTGCCGAGCACGCGCACCGGCAGGATCTTCACGCCCCAGGCCACGCCGGCCATGCCTGCGCCGTTGTTGGAGGCGGCTGCAATCAGGCCGGCCACGCGCGTGCCATGCCAGGAGCTGTTGCCGATGTCGCCGGCATCGCAGCCGCTGCCCAGGCTGCCGCCGTTGATGTCGGCCTGGCTGACCCAGTCGCCGGGGTCGGAGGCGTCGGCATCGGCGCCATCGCCGTCGTTGGCGGTGGCCGTGGCCTGGGCGCTGGAGGAGTTCAGGCCCACCATGTCGTAGCCGCCCACGATCTGGGCCGCCAGCTCGGGGTGGTCTTTGCGGATGCCGGTGTCCAGCACGGCCACGACGATGCTGCTGTGGCCGGTGTTGATGTCCCAGGCGGCCGGTGCATTGATGCTGGACACAGCCTCGCCTGGCACGCTGCTCGGGGGCTTCAGGTACCACTGGCCGACGCTGGGCCCGCTGGGCAGGGCGGTGGCGTAGAAGGGGTCGTTGGGCAGGCGGGTGTGACGGCGGCGCTGATCGACCACGGCCATTTCCACTTCCGAATCGAGCGCCAGCTGCTGGGCCAGGGCGGCCGAGCTGATGCCGCTGGCAACGATGACATGGGTGCGCTCATCCAGGCTGCGTAGCGCGCGCAGGCCCTGGCGCGTGCGGGCATTGAGGCCGCTGCGCAGGCCCAGGCCGGTGGCGCGGGTCTGCGCCACATCCATGGCCGCGCTGCGGCTCATGGACACCGACATGGCCTTGGCCCGCACGCTGGCCGCCGCCGGCTTGAAGCGCACGATGACGCGGGCTTGCGCTTCGGCAGCCGCAGCAGCCACCAGCGGCGCGGTCTGCGCAGGCACCGTGGGGGCCCAGGCGATGGCCAGCAGTGAAAGGCAAAGGCTCAGGCCGAGGGGGGTGGTTTTCATGGGGCAAGCTCCTGGGCCGGAATGAATATAGGCGAGCAATGGCGAGGCCGTCGAGCAGGGCTGCCCGAGCGCTGTCGCGCCAGTTTAGAGCGGCCTGAAATGCCTCGGCGTAAAGAAAAGATTCCTTTGCCCCCGCTTGTTGACACAGAGAAAAGGCTTGCCACGCGCACCGCGCAGGCGCAAAAAAAAGGCCTTGCCGCCATGGCAAGGCCCCGGTGTGCTCAGCGCGCCGCGTGGCGCGCGGGCTGCGGCATCACTTGGCGATGACGCGCACCATTTCCAGCACCTTGTTCGAGTAGCCCCACTCGTTGTCGTACCAGGCCACCAGCTTGACGAAGGTGCCGTCCAGGGCGATGCCGGCGTCGGCGTCGAAGATGGAGGTGCGGGCGTCGCCGCGGAAGTCGGTCGCCACGACCTTTTCTTCGGTGTAACCCAGCACGCCCTTCAATGCGCCTTCAGACTGGGCCTTGAACTCGGCGCAGATGTCCTTGTACGAGGCTTCGTTGTTCAGCTCGACGGTCAGGTCCACCACCGAGACGTCGGAGGTCGGCACGCGGAAGCTCATGCCGGTCAGCTTCTTGTTCAGCTCAGGGATCACCACGCCCACGGCCTTGGCTGCGCCGGTGCTCGAGGGGATGATGTTTTCCAGGATGCCGCGGCCGCCGCGCCAGTCCTTGTTGCTCGGGCCGTCCACGGTCTTTTGCGTCGCGGTGGCGGCGTGCACAGTGGTCATCAGGCCGCGCTTGATGCCCCACTTGTCGTTCAGCACCTTGGCCAGCGGAGCCAGGCAGTTGGTGGTGCACGAGGCGTTGGAGATGATGGCCTGGCCGGCGTAGGTGTTGTGGTTCACACCGAACACAAACATCGGGGTGTCGTCCTTCGACGGTGCCGAGAACACCACCTTCTTGGCGCCCGCAGCCAGGTGCTTCTCGCCCGAAGCCTTGTCCAGGAACAGGCCTGTGGCTTCGACGACGATGTCGGCGCCGACTTCGTTCCACTTCAGGTTGGCAGGATCACGCTCCTGGGTCAGGCGGATGGCCTTGCCATTGACGACCAGGGTGTTGCCGTCGACCGAGACTTCACCGTCGAACTTGCCGTGCACGCTGTCGTACTTGAGCATGTAGGCCAGATAGTCGGGCTCGAGCAGGTCGTTGATGCCGACCACTTCGATTTCCTTGAAGTTGGCGATGGCGGCACGGAACACCATACGGCCGATGCGGCCGAAGCCGTTGATACCGATCTTGATCGTCATGAGGAAAGACTCCTTGAAATGAAAGCGAGGATGAGAAACCTGGACTGGCTCAAGTTTAGTTCCAAGCGCGGACCCGCCATTCTTGGACAGTCCATTTGATCTGCAGAAGGCGCTGAGCCTGAACCTTCACGGCTGCGACTCGGACTGCCCAAGGCTCAGCACACCGCACGGCACGGTGACCACCGTCTTCTGGCCAAGCAGTTGCTCAAAGTCATCAGGCATGAGGTTGAGGCTCAAGCCTTTCAACCATTTGAGAAACCCGATGCGATTGAGGTTTCGCTCACCCACCTCGCTGACGGAGTTCGGAAAGGCCGGCATACCCACACCCAAGACCAGATCGAACGGGCATGCCATGGTGTTGAAGTCGAAGTACACCTGCGCCTTGTCGATGTCCTTGGTCACCCCCAGCAAGTCGAGCAGGCGAAGATCCTTGAGTACGAGCTTCTTATCGCTGGTATTTGCAAGATGGAACTGCTGTTCAAACTCCATCGGACGACCCCCTTCCACAAAACAAGGCCATCGATACTCGTCCACATAACTCAAAACCGCCTTTCGAAAGGCGGCTGGTGCCGAGTCGTACAACACCTTGACCTTGGGCGGGCTGTCGGCAGCGTCGAAACGCAGCTCGACGACCAAATTCTCATGGTTCTTCAAGGCCCTTCTACCGTCGACACGGTAGTTCCAGTCCACCTTGATCGGATTCGCGGGCGTACGCAAACAATCGTTGACTGCCTGCGGGACAGCCTCTGGAACATCAAGCAGGCCGCCCCAAAGAATAGGTGTACTCGGCACAGCGCTAAAACGCACCTCTTGCACGGCAACCACGCTTTCACCGGCGGGCAAACAGGGCAGACGATACTGCTTCAGATAAACACGCACATCTTCCAGCAAATCTTGTCGCATCGACCGTGCAAGCACCTCCAGCTCGGGAGCTTGGTCGGCTCTACGAAACACCAACTTGAAGCGGACAAAACCACCCTCGCGAAGTTGCTGATACTGCTCGGGGTATTGCAGTTCATCCTGGCCTTTCGTGAGACAGGCAATCCACTCCCTGGAGCGAGTTTCAGGAAGCGCCGTCTGCGCGCGAACAGACGCCGCGAGCAAAAGTGTCAGCCCAAGGAGCATACCTAGTCGCCACCATTTCTTGCCTGTCAACACACTGGACTCCCCATTGAGATTCAAATGGCCACGCCACTTTCTACGGAACCGACGAGCGGGCTGAAGTATCGCGACACAAGGCGTACTGGTGATGTGCGTAGTTACCCGACAGAACAAAAAAGGGGCAAGACCTATGGTCTTGCCCCTCTGTTGGTGAGAGCGATTGATGCGCCGGTTACTCCGGCACCCTTGGGCATTCAGCCGATCAGCGCTTCTTGCCGCCCTTCAGCTTGGCCACACCCAGGGCCACCTTGACCGTGTCGACCACGTTCTCGGCGGTGAAGCCGAAGTGCTTGAACAGCACCGGGGCGGGGGCGGATTCGCCGTAACTGTCGATGCCGACGACGGCGGCGACGCCGTACTTCCACCAGCCATCGCTGACGCCCATTTCCACGGCGACGCGCGGCAGGCCTTCCGGCAGCACGGCCTTCTTGTAGGCGAGGTCCTGGCGGTCAAATACGGTGGTCGAGGGCATGGAGACCACGCGCACCGGGATGCCTTGCTGGGCCAGGGTGGCTTGCGCCGCCAGGGCCAGCTGCACTTCGGAGCCGGTGGCGATGATGACGCCGCGGGCCTTCTTCTTCAGGCCGGCATCGCTGGGCTCGCTCAGCACGTAAGCGCCCTTGGCGATGTCATCGACGGCGGTCTTGGGCGCGTAGGGCAGGTTCTGGCGCGACAGGGCCAGCACGCTGGGGCGCTGGGCGTTGCCGATGGCCATGGTCCAGGCGACCACGGTTTCGGTGGTGTCGGCCGGGCGCCAGACATCCAGGCCCGGGATCAGGCGCAGCGAGGCGACATGCTCGATCGACTGGTGGGTCGGGCCGTCTTCGCCCAGACCGATGGAGTCGTGGGTGAACACATGGATGACGCGCTGCTTCATCAGCGCGGCCATGCGGATGGCATTGCGGCTGTAGTCGCTGAAGGTCAGGAAGGTGCCGCCGTAGGGGATGTAGCCGCCATGCAGGGCCACGCCGTTCATGATGGCGGCCATGCCGAACTCGCGCACGCCGTAGTTGATGTGGCGGCCGCCGTTGCTGCTGCCATCGGCCTCGACGCGGAAGGCCGGGGTCGATTTCGTGTTGGTCAGGTTGGAGCCGGTCAGGTCGGCCGAGCCGCCCAGCAGTTCAGGCACGGCGGCGGTGAAGGCTTCCAGGGCGATCTGGCTGGCCTTGCGGCTGGCGACCGTTTCGGCCTTGCCATGGGCTGCGACCACCGCATCGACGGCGGTCTGGGCGAAGTTGGCGGGCAGCACGCCGGCCATGCGGCGCGCGAACTCGGCGGCCAGCTCGGGGTGGGCGGTGGCGTAGGCGTCGAAGCGCTCGTCCCAGGCAGTTTCCAGGGCGGCGCCGGCGGCCTTGGCATCCCAGTCGGCATACACCTCTTGCGGGATCACGAAGGGCTCATGCGCCCAGCCCAGCTGCTCGCGGGTCAGCTTGATTTCCTCGTTACCCAGCGGTTCACCGTGGGCCTTGGCGGTGTTGGCGCGGTTGGGCGAGCCCTTGCCGATATGGGTCTTGGCGATCACCAGGGTCGGCTTGACGCTGCTCTTCTTGGCCTCGGCAATGGCGGCGTCAACGGCGTCGACGTCATGACCATCCACCGGGCCGACCACGTTCCAGCCATAGGCTTCGAAACGCTGGGCGGTGTTGTCGGCGAACCAGGGCGCGACCTGGCCGTCGATCGAGATGCCGTTGTCGTCGTAGATGGCGATCAGCTTGTTCAGCTTCCAGGCGCCGGCCAGCGAGGCGGCTTCGTGGCTGATGCCTTCCATCAGGCAGCCGTCACCCAGGAACACATAGGTGTGGTGGTCGACGATCTGGTGCTCGTCGATATTGAACTCCTTGGCCAGCATCTTCTCGGCCAGGGCCAGACCCACGGCATTGGTGATGCCTTGGCCCAGCGGGCCGGTGGTCGTTTCCACGCCCGGGGTGATGCCCACTTCCGGGTGGCCCGGGGTCTTGCTGTGCAGTTGGCGGAAGGCCTTGAGCTCTTCGATCGGCAGCGCGTAGCCCGACAGATGCAGCAGGGCGTAAATCAGCATCGAACCGTGACCGTTGGACAGCACGAAGCGGTCACGGTTGGCCCATTGCGGGTTGGCCGGGTTGTGACGCAGATGGCGGCTCCACAGGGCCACGGCGATGTCGGCCATGCCCATGGGCGCGCCCGGGTGGCCCGAGTTGGCTTGCTGCACGGCGTCCATGGCCAGTGCGCGAATGGCGTTGGCCATCAGGGTGGGGTTGCGAGCAGCGGTAGTTGCCATGTGCGTGCGGAAGGGAGAGTTGCGGGGTAATCCCGGATTTTACTTGGCCGGCGTGGGCCTGGCGCCCGACCCGCGCGCCAGCCCTGCCGAAATGGGCCGCCGACCCTTGATGCAGCGCAAATTCGTGCCGCCGGAATCTGCCAGTCTTGCAGCTGCGTGCGCCTTCCCTCCTTCTCTCGCCGCGCCGCCCCGGAGGTTCCATGCCCACGACCCGCCCGCTGACCCTGCAGGTGATCTGCGACGAACATCGCGCCCTGGCTGCCATGCTGAGATCCCTGCCCTTGCTGCTGGCCGAGTTGCGCCGGCGCCAGGCGCAGCCTGACTTCGCCGCCCTGCGCGCCATGCTGTTCTACCTGGACGAGTTTCCCGAGCGCCTGCACCACCCCAAGGAGAGCAGCCTGCTCTTCCCCAAGCTGCGCGCCCGGGCGCCCGAGATCCGCAGCGTGCTGGATCGGCTGGACGAAGACCATCTGCGCGGCGAGCGCGCCATCCGCGATCTGGAGCATGCGCTGCTGGCCTTCGAGATCATGGGCGAGAGCCGGCGCGAAGCCTTCGAGCAGCTCTGCGAGCGCTATGTCCACGGCTATCTGCAGCACATGCAGGTGGAGGAAACGCAGGTCCTGCCCCTGGCCTTGCAGCATCTGAGTGCGCAAGACTGGGCCGAGCTTGACGAGGCCTTTGCCAGCAACCGCGACCCCTTGGCCGGCCATGCGGTGGATGCGCCCTACCAGGCCCTGGTGCAGACGGTGCTGCGCGCCTTGCCAGCGCCGCTGGGTTTCGGGCCGGCCTTGTAGGCCGATCGTCTCGCGCGAACAACGCACAAATGGGCGATAAACAACACCCTGTTCTGACTCAGACCTGAGCGGGCATCGGGCGATAAACGGAGACAGGCATCTCGCTGCGATGGTGCTGTTGATCCATTGGAAGGACCCAAGATGCGAAAGCTCCCTCTTCTCACGCCCCCCGCCTCTCCACGCACGCGCTCGCTGTTCAAGCCCTTGAGTCTGGCGATCGGCCTGCTCGGCGCCAGCGGCCTCAGCCAGGCTGTGGACTTCAGCTACTCCGGCTTCGGCAACGTCACCCTCGGCAAGGTGGTCAGCGCTGGAGGCATCGACATCGGCTATCCCGATGGCACGCAATGGAACTGCCCTTGCCTGATAGCGGACTTCTCGCACGGCTCGGTCTACGAGCAGAAATGGTCGCTCAAACCCGAGTCGCGCATCGGTCTGCAGGGCAACTGGACCTTCACCCCCGATCTGTCCTTCACTGCACAGGGTGTCGCACGCCATGCGGCGCAGAAGGCCAAGGCCGATCTGGAATGGGCCTACCTGTCCTACAACCTGACCCCGCAGCTGACCGTACAGCTGGGCCGCAAGCGCTTGCCGCTGTTCTTCTACTCCGACTACCAGGACGTCAGCTACGCCTACAGCTGGGTGCGCGTGCCGCCTGATGTCTACGGCTGGGCCGTCGTCAACTACAACGGCGCCAACCTGACCTACCGCGGCGATGTGGCCGGCTGGGCGGTGAAATCGAATGCCTACGTCGGCAGCGAACACACCAAGAAAAACCCGATCGCCAAGCTCGAGACCGCCGCGCCCTCGGACATCAACTGGGATCAGATGTGGGGCATCGACCTCGAAATCAACCGCGACTGGTTCACCGCCCGCCTGGCGCTGAACAAGTCCAAGCAGCAGCAATTCCGTGAGGGCGTGCAAACCTCGCCCGATCCGGCCACCGGCACGCACTCGCCGCAGACCTTCGCCGCCCTGTCCTTCGTCATCGACAAGGACAACTGGCTGTTGCGCAGCGAGATCTCCTACATCAACCGCTCACCGGCCCGCGGCAGCTACCGCGGTCGCATGATCGGCGCCGGCTACCGCTTCGACAAGTTCACGCCCATGGTCACCGTCAGTCAGCTGAAGGCCTACAACGCGGCCTTCACGACCCTGGTCGAGAAAGACGCGATGACCAGCTTCAGTCTGCGCTACGACCTCAGTGACACCAGCTCGATCAAGGCGCAGTACGACCGCAGCCGCTGGGACTTGCTGGACGGCAACGATGTGCGCCGCAAGCTCGTGACCCTGTCCTATGACTTTGTCTTCTGAGCGAGGGGCAGCCATCATGACGCAACACCAAACGCACAGCACACGCCGCCACACGGCCGCACTCGCCGCAGCCAGCCTCTGCCTCAGCCTGCTGGTCTCGGCCGCGCAGGCCGACACCGTGGTCATCGTCCACCCCAGCAATGCGTCGGCATTGGATGACGAGCAGATCAGCAAGATCTTCCTCGGCCAGACCAAGACCTTTGCCGGCGGCGGCGAGGCCATCCCGGTGGACCAGAAGGACGGAGCCGCCCGCGAAGACTTCGGCAACAAGGTGCTCAAGAAGAACCAGTCCCAGCTCAAGGCCTTGTGGGCCCGCCAGATCTTCACCGGCGGCGCCAAACCACCGAAGGAACTGGGTGGCGACGACGAGGTGCTGAAGTTCGTGGCCTCGACACCAGGCGCCATTGGCTATGTGGAGGCCGGCAAGGCCAATTCCAGCGTCAAGGTCGTCAAGCGCTAAGCTAGCGCGGGCTCGCTGCGGCCCTGCTTGCAAGCCCTGAAGCAGACTCTGCCGTGGTCAGCTGCAAGCGTGGCCACGGCAGCAGCGGCAATTCGCTCGTATTTCACATTTTTATCAATTTGAAATGTGCGTGCAGCGGCCTTCAAGCGCAAGCTAAAGACCCGAGAGCGCTGGGCCCGCATGCCGACATATTGTTGGATCGGGGCTTGGCGAAAAAGGTGCCACCATGATTGAGGACGCACGCAGCCCGGCGACCATCCTGCTGGTCGATGACGAACCTTCCATCCTGAGCGCCCTGCGGCGCCTGCTACGGCCCCAGGGCCACAAGGTCCTGATGGCCGAAGGCGGTGCGGCCGGCCTGGCGCTGATGGAGATGGAAACCGTCGATCTGGTCGTCTCCGACATGCGCATGCCGGAGATGGATGGCGTGCAGTTCCTCGAACAGGTGCGCGAGCGCTGGCCCAGCACCGTGCGCATCCTGCTGACCGGCTACGCCGACATCAGCTCCACCATCGCCGCCATCAACCGGGGCGCCATCCATCGCTACATCTCCAAGCCATGGGACGACCAGGACATCGTTCTGTCCATCGGTGACGGCCTGACACGCCATCAGCTCGAACAAGAGAACAAGCGACTGGCACAGCTGACCGCCGTGCAGAACGAACAGTTGCAGGACATGAATCTGCAACTGCAAGACAGCAACACCCAGCTGCAGAGCGTCAACACGCAATTGCAAGACGCCAACGGTCAACTGGCTGCCGTCAATGCCGAGCTCAAAACCAGCAACGAACAACTTGACAGCAGCAATCAGCAGCTGGCCAGTGTCAACGACGAGCTGGAACGACGCGTGCAAGAACGCACCCAGGAGCTGCAACAGGCGAATGAAGAACTGAGTCGCTCGCACGCCGCCATGGCCCAAGCCCATGAACAGTTGCAGCAAGCCCACATCCAGCTGGAGGAGAACTTCGCCCTGTCCATCAGCGTGTTCGCCGGTCTGCTGGAGCTGCGCGACGGCAGCGTCAGCGGCCATGGTCGGCGCGTCGCCACCCTGGCCGGCCGCATTGCCGAGGAGCTGAAGCTGGGCCCGGCCGAAGTGCTGGACATCCACAACGCCGGCCTGCTGCACGAGGTGGGCAAGATCGGCCTGCCGGACGAGCTGCTGCGCAAAACCGTGTCCCTGATGAGCGGCCAGGAGTTCGAACTCTACAAACGCCACCCGCTGCAAGCCCAGGCCGCGCTCATGCCGCTGGCACGACTGCACCAAAGCGCCCTGCTCATCCGCTCGCAACATGAGCGGGTCGATGGCAAGGGCTTCCCGGACGGCCTGACCGGCATCGAAGTCCCTCTGGGCTCGCAAATCATCAACATCGCCAGCACCTTCGAATCCCTGATCGCCGGCCGACTGGCCGAGAAGGTCTACTCCACCGAGGATGCTTGCAAAGCCATCCACGAGAACGGTGGGCAGCACTACGACCCCGAGGTCTTGGCCGCCTTTGACGCCGTGCAAGCCGCCCTGGCCCTCGAGAACGCGGCCGATCAGGAGATCACGGTCGCGGAGCTGCGCCCGGGCATGGTGCTGGCGCGCGACCTGCTGAGCCCGCATGGCAGCTTGCTGCTGCCGGCCGGCCATGTCTTCAGCAGCGCCCTGATCCGCCAGGTGCAGCTGATGGACCAGCGCGAACGCTTGACCGTGAGCTTCTTCATCAAGAAGCCTCAGGACGCACGCAAGTCACCACGTCAGGTGCAACATGCTTGAGTTCGATACGGCACCGCGCGAGGCCAGCGGCCTGGCCAAGGCACTCTGGGCTGCCACCGGCGGCGCCTCCGTGCTGCCGCCGGCCCCCGAAGTGCTCGACCCGGTCTGCGTGCATGCACTCAGCGCCGTCAGCGCGCCCTTGATGGTTCATGACGGCGAGCGCATCGTGTTCGCCAACGCGGCCCTGCAGCGCCTGCTCGGCTACAGCCTGGCCGAGCTCTGCCTGGTGCCGCACTACGCCTGGGCCAGCGAAGCGAGCATTGAGCCGGTCAAAGCCTACGGCGAGCGCTGCCTGCAAACGCAGGACGACCTGCCCACCTTGGAGTGCGAGGCGCTTACGGCCAACGGCTCGGTGCGCCACTTGGAAATCAGCGCCAGCCGCGTCGCCGGACCGCAGGGCCCCCTGGCCCTGCTCACCTGCACCGATCTCAGTGACATGCGCCATGTGCAGGACAGCCTGCTCAATGTCGGCCGGGTGATGTACCAGATCCTCGAAAACAACCCGGTCGCCACTTTTGTGATCGACACCGAGCACCGCATCACCCACTGGAACGCAGCCTGCGTGCAACTGACCGGCCTGTCGGCCAGCGAGATGGTGGGCAGCGATCAGACCTGGCGACCGTTCTTCAGCGAGCCCCGCCCCTTGATGGTGGATCTGATCGTGGATGGCAAGGTGATCGATGAGAGCGAGCTGCAAAGGCTGGCGGGCGCCAATTTGCGCGCCTCGCCCAGCCTGCCCGGCGCCTACGAAACCGAAGACTACTTTCCTCAGTTCGGCCAGAACGGTCGCTGGGTGTTCTGCACCGCCGCGCCGCTCTACGACACACAGGGGCGCCTGATTGGCGCCATCGAAACCCTGATGGACGTGAGCCGCCGCCATGCGGCCGAAGAAGAGCTCAAGCGCCACCAGCAAGAGCTTGAAACCCTGGTCGCCGAACGCAGCGCCGAGCTGCTGCGCAGCCACCAGGACCTCGACGCGTTTCTTGAGAACGCGTCGGTCGGCATCCTCTGCACCAGCAAGCGCCAGATCCTGCGCAGCAACAAGAAGTTTGCACAGATGTTCGAAATGGAGGGCCTCAGCAATGCCGAGATGGCGGCCTTCAACTACTTCCCTGATGCAGCGGCCTACAAGGCCATGCGCAATATGGCCCGACCGACGCTGCAAGCGGGCCAATCCGTGATGCACGAGATGGAACTGCGAACTGCGAGCAATCAGCTGATTTGGGTACAGCTGATCGCCTATCCGGCCAACCCCGGCGACCCCGATACCGCCGTCTGGTGGCTGCTGCAGGACCGCAGCGAAGTGATGCGCGCACAACGCGAACTGGTCAACAACTATCGCCAGATCCAACAAGCCAATGCCCGGCTGGAGGACGCGCAGAACCAGTTGCTGCAGTCGGAAAAAATGGCCTCCATCGGCCAGCTGGCGGCCGGCGTGGCGCATGAGATCAACAACCCGGTCGGCTTTGTCGCCTCCAATCTGGGCACCCTGCGTCGCTACATCGAATCCATGCTGCAGCTCAATGGCTTGTACGAAACCATCAACCACGCCACATTGCCCGACGAACTTCGCAAGCAGATCGAGTGCCTGAGACAGGAAGCGGATTTCGAGTTCATCCAGGAAGACCTGCCCCAGCTGCTGCGCGAAAGCGATGACGGCCTCGGCCGGGTCAAGAAGATCGTCCAGGACCTCAAGGACTTCTCGCGCGTCGATCAGGCCGATTGGCAGGATGCCGATCTCAACCAGGGCCTGGAATCCACCCTCAATGTGGTGCGGCACGAGATCAAGTACAAGGTCGAGGTGCGGCGCGACTACGGCCCGTTGCCGCCGGTGCGCTGCCTGGCGGCCCAGCTGAACCAGGTCTTCATGAACCTGATCGTCAACGCCGCCCATGCCATGCCGGGCCAGGGCCTGCTGCAGCTGCGCACCGAGGCGCAGGGCGACTGGGTCTGCATCAGCGTGCGGGACAACGGCCAGGGCATGCCGCCCGAGGTGATGCGCCGCATCTTCGACCCCTTCTTCACCACCAAGCCGGTGGGCCAGGGCACAGGCCTGGGCCTGTCGCTGTCCTTCTCCATCGTCAAGAAGCATGGCGGCCGCATCGAGGTCGAATCCGAACCTGGCGTGGGCAGCTGCTTCAAGGTCTGGATTCCCGTGCAAGGGCCAGGCACCGACACAACAACGGCCTGAACAGCCGCTGGGCACGAGGCAAGGGCGAGCCCGAGCGAGGGCCTAAGATTCGCCCCCATGCGAGCCATCATCCTCGCGGCCGGGCGCGGCGAGCGCATGCGGCCGCTCACCGACACCTGCCCCAAACCCCTGCTTTCCGTCCAGGGCAAGCCCCTGATCGTCTGGCATATCGAAGCCCTGGCTGCGGCCGGCGTGCGCGACATCGTCATCAACATCGCCTGGCTGGCCGAGCAGTTCCCGGCGGTCCTGGGTGACGGCAGCCGCTGGGGGGTGCGACTGCACTACAGCGACGAATCGCGCGAGCCGGTCGGCGCGCTAGAAACCGCCGGGGGCATCCGCAAGGCCCTGCCCTTGCTGACGGCCGGCAGCGAGCGCAGCTTCTGGGTCGCTTCCGCCGATGTCTTTGTGCCGGGTTTCCGCTTCGAGGCCGAGGCTGCCGAGCGCTTCGCGGCCGACGACGCCCTCGACGGCCGGCTCTGGATGGTGGCCAACAGCCCCCACCACCCGGGCGGCGATTTCGCCATCAGCCCCGAGGGCCTGGCCCTGAGCGAGCGCCACGGCGCGCCCGCCGATCTGCCGCGCCTGACCTGGGCCTGCCTGGGCCTGTTCAAGGCCCGGCTGTTCCAGGACCTGCCGCTCGGCCAGGCGGTGCGCCTGCGCCACAGCCTGGAAGACGCCATCGGCCGCCGCGCCCTGGCAGCCAGCGAGTACCGCGGCCCCTGGACCGATGTCGGCACCCCCGAGCGCCTGGCCCAGCTGAACGCAGCCGCCGGCTGACCATGCCCCCCTGCTTGCGGGCACATGCGGATTAGCCCGCATGCCCGTGCTCCGGGCCTGATTCAGAATCGGGCGAACACCACGGCCGGGACACCAAGAATGACCACCCCCCTGCCTCCGGCGCCGGACGCCCGCCGCCGCACGCTGATGCTGCTGCGCATCAGTGCCGCCAGCCTGCTGCTGGCCCTGCTGCTGCTCTTCACCCCGTCTCCGCGCGAACTGGCAGCGCTGCCCTTGGGGGCCGCATTGCTGGCCCTGCTGCCCTTGCTTCGATCGCCTGCCCGCACGGAGCAGGCCAAGGCCAGCGCCGCCAGCGCAGCCGATGAGCGCGAACGCCAGTTGCTTGATGCAATCGAGGCCCTGCCCGCCGGCTTCGAGCTCTGGGACGCCGAGGACCGCTTGCTGCTGTGCAACCAGCGCATCCGCGAGGACTACCCGCAGGTGGCCGAATACCTGGTGCCTGGCCTGCGCTTCAAGGATGTGCTGCGCCAATCCCTGGCCGCCGGCCTGGTGAACGAGGCTCGCGGACGCGAGGCCGACTGGCTGGCCGAGCGCTTGGCCGAGCGCGGCCAGCGCCTGCGCCCCCGCCTGCAGCAGTTCGGCGACCGCTGGCTGCATCTCTACGAGCAACGCACGGCCTCGGGCCAGCTGGTCTGCATCCGCCTCGATGTCACCGAGCTGGTGGAGACCCAACACGCCCTGGCCCGGGCGCAGGCGGCCGCGCAGGCCGAGCGCCAGCTGCTGGAGCGCGCGGTGGACGCCATGCCGGCCGGCATCGAGATCTACGACGAGCAAGATCGCCTGCTGCTGGCCAACCGCCGCGTGGTCAGCTGGATGCCCCACCTGGACTATGCGCAGATGCTGGGCAAGACCTTCGCCTTCATGCTGGAGCAGACCCGCGCCGCCGGCGCCCTGCCGGTGGAAGCCCATGGCATGGAGGAGGCCTGGATGGCCGAGCGCCTGGCACGCCGCGGCCGCAGCGAACAAGCCCATCTCCAGCAGCTCAGCAGCGGCCTGTGGCTGCGCGTTTCCGAGACACGCACGCCCGAAGGCTTCCTGGTCGCTGTGCGTCAGGACATCAGCGATCTCGTGCTCAAGGAGCGCGAGCTGCAAGCGAGCCAGGCACAGCTGCAGGCCATCATCATGACGGCCGGCGTGGCCATCGTCACCATCGACGCTGCAGGGCACATGCTCAGCTGCAACCCGGCCGTGGAACGTCTGTTCGGCCACCGGGCCGAGGAGATGCTGGGCCAGAACGTGTCCCTGCTGATGGACGAACCCGACCGCGGCGCCCACGACCATTACCTGCGCCGCCGTGAGGGCACCGAGGGCGAGCGTGAACTGCCCTTGCTGGGCCGCACGCGCGAGTTCAATGCCCTGCACAAGAGCGGCCGGTCGCTGACCGTGCAGGTCTCGGTGTCCGAGATCCGCGGCCCGCAGGGCAAGCAGTATGTGGGCGTGATCACCGACCTGACCGAACGCAAGCAGTTCGAGATCGAGCTGCAGCACGCCAATGAGCAGCTGCTGCGACTTTCCACCACCGATGCGCTGACCGAGCTGGCCAACCGCCGCCTGTTGATGCAAAAGCTCGAGGAGGAATGGCGCCGCGGCCTGCGCCTGGGCACGCCGCTGAGCCTGCTGCTGGTCGATGTGGACCATTTCAAGCTCTACAACGACCACTACGGCCATCAGGCTGGCGACAGCTGCCTGGTGCGAGTGGCTGAGGCCTTGCGCGCCAGCGTGGGCCGACCCACCGATGTGGTGGCGCGTTATGGCGGCGAAGAATTCGTGCTGCTGCTGGCCCAGACCGATGCCGCCGGTGCCATGGCGGTGGCCGAGCGCTGCCGCGCCAGCATCCGCGAGGCCGCCATCGAGCATGCGGTCTCACCGCTGGGGCCGCTGCTGACGCTCAGCCTCGGCGTCATCAGTGCGGTGCCGCTGCGTGGCGGCACGGCCTCGCAGTGGCTGGCTCAGGCCGATCTGGCGCTCTACCAGGCCAAGGCCCAGGGGCGCGATCGCGCCGTGGCCGCTGCCTTGTTCAACCCGATTTGAGCGCCGCGCCCAGGCCGGGCGAGCTGAGCCGCATCACGCCCTCGGCCTGCAACCAATCGGCGGCGGCTCGCTCGCGCAGTTGCTGGGCCGAACCGCTGCTGGCCTGCAGCACGCCCATCCAGCCATCGCGGCCGCCGCGCTTGACGGCGTAGAGCATGGCATCGGCCACATCGACCGTGCGGTTCCAGTCCAGCGCACGCGGATGCTGGGGCGACAGCGGGAAGCAGGCAAAACCGATCGAGCAGGTCTTGTGCAGCACCAGGCCATCGGCATCGAGCACAAAAGGCTTCTCGGCCACCAGGGCGCGCATGCGCTCGGCCAGCTCGGGCGCATGGCTGCGCGGGCTGCCGCGGGCGACGATCAGAAACTCCTCGCCGCCCCAGCGCACCAGATAGTCGGTGTCGCGGAAGACCTGGCGCAGGCGGTCGCGCATCTGGCGCAGCAGGCGGTCGCCGGCGGCATGACCGAAGCGGTCGTTGATGTCCTTGAAATGGTCGATGTCGATCAGGAAAAAGACCAGATCGGCATCCTCGGGCAGGACACCGCCTTGCCGGGCCTGGGCCTCGTGGCGGCGCAAGGTCATGGCGACATCGGCCTCGATATGCTGGGCCAGGAAGCGGCGGTTGCGCAGGCCGGTCAGGGGGTCGGACAGGCTCAGGTCCTCCAGCGCCAGCGATTTTTCTTCCAGCGCGCGCGACTTTTCCTGCAAGGCCGCGGACAGCGCCTCGAGTTCGGCCGTGCGTTCACGCACCCGCTCTTCCAGCACCCGCTGGCGGCGTTCCAGATAGCCGGTGCGCCAACGCACCAGGGCGTAGAGCAAGCCGCTGGCCAGCAGGGCCAGAGCCAGGCGCAGCCACCAGGTCTGCCACCAGGCCGGTTGCACCCAGATCGGGATCGCCAGCTCCTGCGGGCTCCACAAGCCGCTGCGGTTGCTGGCCCTGACCTTGAGCAGATAGCGGCCCGGGCTAAGGTTGCTGTAGCTGGCAATGCGCTGGGCCGAGCTGGTGTTGACCCAGCCACGGTCATACCCTTCCAACTGGTAGGCATAGCGCAGGCGCCCGGGGTCGCTGAAATCCAGGGCCGAGAACTCCAGGCTGAAGCTGCGCTGCTGCGGATTGAGCCGCAGGCCGGAGCCGAGCGCACCGGCGGGCATGCGCTGACCATCGATGCGCAGCTCGGTGGCCACCACGGGCGGCTGATAGGCCCAGCCCTCGAACTTCTCCGGGTCCACCACCAGCAGGCCGCGGCCGGCCCCGAACAGAAAACGGCCGTCGCGCAAGCGGGTGTAGGAGCGGAACCAGCTGGTGCCGGCATCGGCGCCATCGGCCGGGGTCAGCTCGTAGAGATGGTCGCGGTTGGGGTCGTAGACATAGTTCTGGCTCCAGATGCGGCCGCGCTCGTCGTCCAGCAGATTGGCACCGAAGCTGCGGCCGCCAATGCCCTTGCGATCGCTGATGGCATCGAAGCTGGCCTGGCGCCCGTCCCAACCGCTCATCTGGTGCAGGCCGGTGGCGGTGTCCACCCAGAGGCGCTGGCGGCGGTCGATCAAGAGGCCGGTGATGATGCTGTTGCGCAAGCCCTGGCCCGGAGCCATCGGCACGGCCTGAAGCTCACTCGAACCCACAGGGCGCAGGAACAGGCCGGCTTCACCGCCGACCCAGAGCGTGCCGTCGGCCCCTTCGGCGATGGCGTTGACCTCTCCCTTGAGCGCCACGCCCCCGGCCAGGCTGATGCGGCGCGCGGCGTTCTGCCCTGGCGGCAATTGAAACAGCCCGTCCTGGGTGCCGATCCACAGCTCGCCCTCACGGCCGAAAACGGTGCGGCGCATGCGCCCCTGACCCACGCCCAGGCTTTGCAGTGCGCGGCCCTGGCCATCCACGCGCAGCAACTGCGAATCCACGCCCACCCAGACCGTGCCATCGGGCGCCCGCGCCAGGGTGGACACGCGCACCGCCTCCTGTGGCCCGCGCCGCAGGGCGGCGCGCAGGTCGATCTGGCGCCGCACCTTCAGCTGCGCGTCCAGCACGCCGATGCCTTGCGAGGTGGTACCCACCCAGACCTCGCCGCTGTCCAGCTCCAGCAGACTGCGGGCATTGGGGTCGTCGAAGACCGCGTCGCCATCCTCATCGAGCTTGCGCACGCCGATGCTCTGGTTGTCGGCGTCATGGCGTTGCAGGCCGCCGCCGAAACCGCCCACCCACATCCAGCCGCCACGGTCCTGCAGCAGGCAGCGCACCTCGTTGCCGCCCAGGCTGCTGGGGTTGCGCGGGTTGTGACGCAGGGTCTGCAGCAAGCGCCCGTCGGACACGGCGCGCAGCTCCAGCCCCCCAGCTCGCCCCACCCAGATCTGGCTGGGCCCGGCCTGAGCCATGGCATAGACCGCGCCCCGCGGCCCTGTTGCGTCGATCACTCGCAGCCGCCGGCTGCCCGGGTCGATCAAGGCCAGATCGCCTTGCTGGGTGCCCAGCCAGATTTGGCCGTCTTCGGCCTGATGCAGGCGCAGCACGATGGCCGGCCCCGCCCCCAAGCCGGGCAGGGGCACGGGCTCGAAGCGATCGCTGTTCGCGGCCTTGCGGGCCAGACCGCCGAGCCCGCCGATCCAGAGCGTGCCCTGGCGATCGAGCAGCAGGGTCTGCACGCTGTTGTCGGGCAGGCTGCCGGCCCGGCCGGGCTCATGGCGGAAATGCTCAAAAGTCTGTCCCACCGGATCGAAGCGGCTCAAGCCCTGCAAGGCCGTGCCCAGCCAGATCTGCCCATCGGGCGCCTCCGCCAGGGCCAGCACCGTGCCGCTGGGCACCGTGCGCTCGGGCTGGGCCGGGTCGTGGCGGTAGAGGGTGGTGGATTCGTTGACCGGATCGTGCACGACCAGCCCACCAGAATCGCTGCCGATCCACAGCCGGCCGTCGCGCCCGCTCAGCAGCACACGCACAAAGCCCAGGCTGCGGCTGTCGATCGACGCCCCTCCGCGCTGTTGCGCCTGCAGCGCCGGCAGCTGCAACTGCCGGAAGTTGTAGCCATCAAAGCGCAAGAGCCCCGCCGCCGAGCCCACCCAGAGAAAGCCCTTCTGATCCTGGGCCAGGGCGGACAGCACATTGTTGGGGATCACCCCGTTCTGGCCGACCGCCTCGAAACGCAAGGGCAGCTCGATGCCGGTGCCAGGCGCCGCGCTCACTCGGGCCTGAAGCCCGGGCAGCAGGAAGCAGCACAAGCCCAACAGCCACGCCACGAGCTGCGCCCGCTGCCGCAGGGGCGCAGGCCGCGGAGGGCTGGGGCAGCGGATACAGCAGGCTTCGTCTTCCATCACGCCGGATGGTAGGGCATGGCTGCCCCGCGCATGCCCGGAACTACCGGACACTCCGCCACCTTCAGCGTCAGCGCGACAGCGGCTGGGTGATGGCGTCGATGCGGGCCAGCACCTCGGGCGTGAGCTTGGGCGTCAAGGACAGGGCGCCCAGGTTGTCCTGCAGCTGCGGCAGCTTGCTGGCACCGAGGATGACGGTGCTGACCTGCGGGTTGCGATTGGCCCAGGCGATGGCCAGCTGGGCGACATTGCCGCCCAGATCGGCCGCCACCCGCTCCAGCTCGGCCACGGCCTTGTTCTTGGCCGCATCCTGCAGCTGCTCGCGCATCCAGGCCATGTTCTCCAGCGCGCCGCGGCTGCCTTCCGGAATGCCTGCCTTGTACTTGCCGGTCAGCAGGCCCGAGGCCAGGGGGCTCCAGGTCGTCAGGCCCAGGCCGATGTCCTGGTACAGGCGGGCGTACTCCTGCTCGACGCGCTGGCGGTGGAAGAGGTTGTACTGCGGCTGCTCCATCACCGGCTTGTGCAGATGATGGCGCTCGGCGATCTCCCAGGCGGCGCGGATGTCGGCGGCCGACCACTCGCTGGTGCCCCAGTACAAGGCCTTGCCCTGGGTGATCATGTCGCTCATCGCATGCACGGTCTCCTCGATCGGCGTGTGCGGATCGGGGCGGTGGCAGTAGACCAGGTCGATGAAGTCCAGCTGCATGCGCGCCAGTGAACCGTCAATCGCCTGCATCAGGTACTTGCGGTTGAGCGTGTCCTTGCGGTTGACGGTGTTGTTGCCCTCGCCACCCAGGCCCCAGTAGAACTTGGTGGACACCACGTACTGCAGGCGCGGCCACTTCAAGGCCTTGAAGGCCTCGCCCATGACGCGTTCGCTTTGCCCCAGGGCATAGACCTCGGCGTTGTCGAAGAAGTTGACGCCGGCATCGAAGGCGGCAGCCAGCATCTCGGTGGCGGCATGCGTGTCCACCTGGTTGTGGTACGTGACCCAGGAGCCCAGGGACAGCTCGGACACTTGCAGGCCGCTGCGGCCCAGACGACGGTATTGCATGGATGGGTTCTCCGGCCGCCACAGGCGGCATCTTGTCAGCAAAGGATGGAGGGTAGCCGAGCTGGATCGCTTGCGCTGTGCGCACGGCATTGCCCGAGGAACTGGGGAGGGCACTCTAGAGTCGCATTTTTCGCGACGCTGTCACCGAGCCTGCCCAGAATGCGCCGCTTCGCAGACACTGCCGCAACCCTCGCCACCGCACCATGACGACGCCCACCAAGCAACACAATCTCCTCCAGCCCGCCCTCGGCGACAGCAGCCGCCGGCATTTCGTGCGCGGCTCCGTGGCCCTGGCCGCCAGCGGCAGCGGCCTGCTGGGCGCCCTGAGCCTGAGCGGCTGCGGCAGCAGCGACAGCAGCCCGGAGAGCAAGGAGCCGCCGGCGCTGCCCGTGGTCTTCACCCACGGCGTGGCCAGCGGTGACCCGCAGAACGACCGCGTGATCCTGTGGACCCGCGTGCGCGCGGCCGACAGCAGCGATCTGCGTGAGCTGACGCTGCGCTGGGAAGTGGCCAGCGACACCGACTTCAAGACCGTGATCGCTTCGGGCACGGCCCAGGCCGCCGCAACGCGCGACCACACCGTCAAGGTGGACGCCACCGGCCTGCAAGCCGGCCAAAGCTACTACTACCGCTTCAGCTGCAACGGCCGCAACTCCGAGGTCGGCAAGACCAAGACCCTGCCCAGCGGCGACGCCGTCAGTCAGGTGAAGATGGCCGTGTTCTCCTGCGCCAACTACCCGGCCGGTTATTTCAACGTCTACGCCGAGGCGGCCAAGCGCGACGATCTCGATGTGGCCGTCCACCTGGGCGATTACCTCTACGAATATGGCCGTGGCGGCTATGCCAGCGAGCAGGCCAAAACCCTGGGCCGCGAGGTCGAGCCGGCCGGCGAAACCATCGCCCTGGACGACTACCGCCGTCGCTACGCCCAGTACCGCGCCGATGCCGACCTGCAGCGCCTGCATGCCAAGCTGCCGATGATCGCCGTCTGGGACGACCACGAGATCACCAACGACGCCTGGATGAACGGCGCCGAGAACCACCAGCCCGCGACCGAAGGTGACTACGCCAAGCGCAAGGCAGCGGCCATCCAGGCCTACCACGAGTGGATGCCGATCCGCAGCCAGACGAACCCCGAGCAGATCTACCGCAGCTTCACGTTCGGCAATCTGCTGGACTTGCACATGCTGGACACGCGCATCGTCGGTCGCGACGAGCCGCTGGACTATGCCAAGTACACCGGCGCCAACGGCTTCGACGCCGTCAGCTTTGGCAAGGACATGGCCCGGGCCGACCGCCAGCTGCTGGGTGCGGCGCAAAACGGCTGGCTGCAGCAGCAACTGGCCGCCTCCGGCGCCACCTGGCAGGTCTTGGGCCAACAGGTGCTGATGGGCCGCATGAACATCCCCGCGCCCATCCTGTTTGAAGCCAACTACCCGGGCACCGGCGTCAGCGTCTCGGCCTACGCCGCCATGGTGGCCAAGTCGCAGCTGGCACCGGCCACGCTGACAGCACAAGAACGCGCCGTGCTGGCCCAGCCCTCCATCCCCTACAACCTCGATGCCTGGGACGGCTACGCCGCCGCACGCGAGACAGTCCTCGCCACGGCCCGCCAGCTCAACAAGAACCTGGTGGTGCTGGCCGGTGACACGCACAACGCCTGGGCCAGCGATCTGCAAGACCTGGCCGGCAACCAGGTGGGCGTGGAGTTCGCCACCTCGTCGGTCACCTCGCCGGGCTTCGAGGTCTACCTGCCCAAGGAAACGCCCCAGGTGCTGGCCGGCGCGCTGACCCAGCTGATCGGCCCGCTGGAATATGCCGACACCTCGCGCCGCGGCTTCATGGTCATCACCGCCACCGCGCAGGAATGCCGTTCGGACTGGGTCTACGTCAGCACCATCACCAGCCGCGAGTACACGGCCAGCGTGGGCAAATCGCTCAAGGTGCTGCCGGGCCAAGGCCAGCGCCGCCTCGTGGCGGTCTGAATTTCCCCCTCTGTCGGGGGAGCGCGCCACAAACCCAGGGGGAACCCTGAGGGGCGTGCGGGAAGCCCCAGCCTAGACTCGCGCCTTTTTCGACCAAAACAAGGACGAGGGACGATGGAAAAAGCAGGCTTGAGCTGGGGCGCGCTGTGCGCCAGTGGGCTGGTGGCGTTGACGGCAACGGGCTGTGGCGGTGGTGGCGGCAGCGAAACCACGCCACCGCCGCCGCCGCCGCCGGCCAAGCTGTCGGTGCAAGGCGGCAAGGTCATCGACGGCTATGTCAGCGGCGCCACCGTCTGGCTGGACATCAACGGCAACCACCTCAAGGATGCCGATGAGCCATCCACCGTCTCCAAAGCCGCCGGAGCCTACCAGCTGGAGCTGAGCGAGCCGCAACGCGCCTGCCTGCCGTATTCCACGCTCTACGTGGACGTGCCCGTGGGCGCGGTGGACGAAGACAGCGGCCCGGTGAAGGAGGCCTACCAGATGGCCATCGCCCCGCAGTTCCAACCCATCAGCGTGGATCAGGTGCTGAACATTTCGCCCCTGACCACCGCCATCTGGGACCAGGTGCGCACCCGCATCACTGCCAGCGACCCCAAGCTCAGCAGCTGCGAGCAGCTGCGCCAGAACCAGAGCCTGCGCGAAACCATGATCCACGAGATCAAGACCGTGATGGGCGATCTGGTGCGCCGACATAACCTGTCGGAAGCACGCATCCATGACGACTTCATCAAGTCCAAGGACGAGCAGAGCTACAAGCTGGCCCAGGACATCGTCAAGGGTCTGAAGGCCGGCTACGCCTACAAACGCCAGCTGCACGCCCAGTACCCCGACGCCACCTTCATCCGCGCCGAGGTCTACCGCGGCCGCGGCACGCGGCAGTTCGATGACCAAGCCGGCGTCTGGTATCGCAACGCCTCGGTCTGGCGCCCCAGCGGCTACCTCAACGAATGGGTGGTGCTGGACGAGAACCTGAGCAAGATCCAGCGCGTGCTCAATCTGCGTCGCCAGGACAGCCAGCCCTGGGGTGCCGCCACGCTCAAGACCACCCGCACCGCCTACAACTTCCAGAACGATGGCAGCGACTACCTGTGCAAGCTCAACGAGGCCGTGGAACAGAGCAAGGACGGCGTGCGATACGAGCTGGTGGTGCACTACGAGGACCCCAAGCGCGAGGCCGATCCGCAAGCCTGCTTCAACGCGGCCCATGCGGCCAGCCCCGGCCCCGTGGGCCTGCGCGAGTACTACACTGACTACCGGGTGGGCCAGGTGTCCTATCTGAGCAATCTGCGCTTCTATGCCGAGCAGCCCGAGCACGCCCTGCTCAAGGACTGGGAGCGGCTGCAGGGCAAGAGCGCCCAGCTGGACTTCGCCAGCGTGATCCAGCGCATGGCCGCCAGCGGCTACCGCTTCGAGGACGAGGTCAAGCTCCCGGTGTTCAGCTGGCTCAAGCGCTCCACCGACGACAGCCAGCTGCGCATCACCATCGAGAAGAGCAACACCGGCCCCTGGACTCGAACCAGCACCCTGGCCGATGGCACTAGCCGCAAGGAGTGCAGCGCCGACCAGGGCAAGACCTGGGGCAGCTGCGGCGGCTGAAGACCATCCGGGCAGCGGGCGGGTCGGCGCTGGCTATAGTGCCAACTTGCCCGCTTTAGCCGGCCTCTTCTCGCCCCGCTGCTGCACCCATGCCCGCCTCTTCTCCCACGTCCTCCTCGACCCCCGACGCCACACCGCTGCGCCTGGCCATCATCGGCGCCGGCCCGGCCGGCCTGAGCCTGGCCTTGCTGGCCGCGCAGCGCCTGCCGCAAGCCCAGGTGACGCTGTTCGACGCGCGGCCGCTGGACCAGGATGTGTCGGGCGACCCGCGCACCCTGGCCCTGGCTCTGGGCAGCGTGCAGCTGCTGCAGCGCCTGCAGGCCTGGGATGCGGAGGCCGCGCAGGCGATTCTCGAGGTCAGCGTCAGCCAGGCGCCGCCCACGCTGAGCCACCCGCTGTTCGGCCCCAGCCAGGAGCCCGAGGTGCGCCTGAGCGCGGCCGAGCAAGGCGTGCCGCAGCTGGGCGCGGTGCTCAGCTATGGCCAGCTGGTGGCGCCGATGCAGGCCGCCTGGCAGGCGCGCGTGCAGGCCGAGCCGGGCCGCTTGTTCAGCCGCTTTGGCACACCGGTGCAGGGCTTGAAGCCGCTCTCGCCCGGGGTGGAGATCGATGCCGGCGTGGCCGAGAGCTTCGATCTGGCGGTGGTGGCCGAGGGCGGCGTGTTTGCCGAGCAGGCGCGCAAGGCCGTTTCGCACGATTACCAGCAGAACGCCTGGGTCGGCAGCGTCATCCTGGCCGAGGACAGCCCGCCGGGTCTGGCCTTCGAACGCTTCACCCGCAACGGCCCGCTGGCCCTGCTGCCGCTGCGCCCGCGCGACGGTCAACGCCGCGCGGCCCTGGTCTGGTGCATGCCCCAGGCCGACGATGACATCGCCTCGCTCAGCGACGCGCAGCGCCTGGCCGTGATCCAGAGCCTGCTGCCGGCGCGCGTGGGCACGCTGCAGGGCATCAGCCCGCTCAAATGCTTTGCCCTGGGCCTGAACGCCAAGCGCAGCCTGGTCGAGGGTCAGGTCGTGCGCATCGGCAATGCCGCCCAGACCCTGCACCCGGTCGCCGGCCAGGGCCTGAACCTGGGCCTGCGCGATGCCTATGCGCTTGTCGAGGCCCTGGTGCAGGGCCAGGCCCGCAGCAGCGAGCCGGGGCTGCCGGCACTCTGGGTCAGCCAGGCGCTGCGCCGGGTCGAGTGGCAGCGCGCCCCCGACCGCTGGAGCATGATCGCGGCCACCGACTTCCTGGCCCGCAGCTTCGCCTGGCGCTGGCCGGGTCTACCGGCCGTGCGCGGCCTGGCCCTGGCCGGGCTGCAGCAGATCCCGCCGCTGAAGAAGGCGCTGGCGCGGCAGATGATGTTCGGCCGGCGCTGAGCGCGCCTTCCCCCCTCCGCAGCGAACCCCAGGAAAACGAGCCCACCATGCCTGCCCTGCCCCGATCGACCGGCCCCTGGACTGCCGCCCTGCTGCTGGCTTGCAGCCACACGCTGGCCCCGGCAGCGAGCCTAGCACCGGCCACAAGCCCGGTGGTGCAAGCGGCACCCCTGGTCTCGGTGCAGGCCCATCAGCAATTCTTCGACCAGTTGCGCAGCCTCTGCGGACAGGCCTTCGAAGGCCGCGTGGTGCAAGACCAGCCCAAGAGCGGCCGCGGCTTTGAAGGCCGTCTGCTGATGCATGTGCGGCGCTGCAGCGAGCGCGAGATCCAGATCCCTTTCCATGTCGGAGAGGATCATTCCCGCACCTGGATCATCAGCCAGACCGGCTCGGGCCTGAGCCTCAAGCATGACCACCGCAAAGCCGATGGCCGCAGCGATGCGTCGACCATGTACGGCGGCCACACCCGCGAGGCCGGTTGGCCGCAACTGCAGTCCTTCCCGGCCGACCCCTACAGCCAGGAGCTGTTCCTGCGCCAGGGCATGGCCGCTTCGGTCGGCAATATCTGGCAGTTGATGATCCACACCGAGCTCAAGAGCTTCAGCTACCGCCTGCTGCGTGAAAGCCGCGAGTTCCGCGTCGACTTCGACCTCAGCCAGCCGGTGCCGCCGCCGCCGGCCCCCTGGGGCTACAGCGACTGAACTGTCTCATTGCGGCCTCGCCCTGTAAGAGCTTGCAGGCGGGTTAACGCGGGTTTGCCATGGAAACCCTCAGCCGGGAGGCTGACGGCCTGCCCATACTTTCAGGCAGGCGCACAAGCTGTTGACGTGTGCGCAGCGACGGCCCCACCTCACCCGGTGAGGCCTTCTTTTCTTCCTCATCTCAACACAGCCTGAGAGAACAACAGCCATGAAAACTGCACGCATTCACGGCCTGGCCCAAGCGGCCGCTGCCCTGACCCTGGCCCTGGGCTTGATGCCCGCCGGCGCCGCCACGGTGAACAACACCTACATCCAGAACTCGGCCACCGAGATCCGCGGCCAGCTGGGCGGCTATGCCCGCCCCACGGTGTATGTGAACCAGCGCGCCTGCGGCGAGCCCTCGCCCAGCGCCTTTGCCTGCGGCCCCTACACCATCAGCGTCGGCACCTCCTTCCTGCAAGGCCAGGAGAACAGCTACGGCAACTACGTGGCCAAGTTCATCATCGCCCACGAGTGGGGCCACTCGATCCAGTTCACCCGCGGCATCAACAAGCGCGCGCCCATGCAAGAGCTGCAGGCCGATTGCGTCGGCGGCACCTTTGCCAAGTACGCACAGACCACGCTGCGCTACCCCAGCTTCATTGAGTCGGCCGTGCGCTCGGCCCGGGCCGCGGCGGACTACTCGACCCATGGCACGCCGTCGCAGCGCGACTACTACTCGCGCTACGGCTATGCCAACGGTCTGAACGCCTGCCTGACCCGCATCTGATGAAAGCGGCCATGACTCCCACCCGCTGGGGCATGGCCGCCGCCCTGCTGGCCAGCGGACTGATGGTCTGGTGGCAGCAGGACGAGGCAGCCCAGGAACAAGCCCGAGCGGCCGAGCAAGCGGCCCGTGCCGCCGCCGCCTCGCAGCCGGCCGAACCCGGCAATGCCTTGCGCGATCTTTTTGGCGCCGTGGATCAGCCCCTGCCGCGCGGCCCCAAGGCCAGCGAGCCCGGGCACGAGCACGCGGCCCATGATCACAGCCATGACAACCCCTGGCAGATGGCCGGCGCGTCCACCGAAGCGGCCGATGCCTTGTCACCCCAGGGCGAGCTCAGTGCCGAGGACAAGGCCATCAACGAGAACCTGCGTCGCCTGGGCTATCAGATCCACGAGCGTTACTACCAGATGCCACTGACCCAGCTGCGTCAGGCCGCCGCCGCCAAGGATGTGCAAGCCCTGACCCATCTGGCCGAGCGCTATCTGTTTGCCCTCGACGGCAAGCCCCAAGACCCCGAGCACGAGCCCGGCTTCCCCTACCGCGAAGCGGCTCGCACGGCGCTGACCGAGGCCTACCTGCGCGGCAATCTGCATGCCGCGGCCATGATCTCGGAGACCTATCTGCTGGAAAAACGGCCGCTCGATGCGGCCGCCTGGAACCTGATCGCCCGCCGCTCGGGCGATGAGCTCAGCGCCGACTGGTTTGTGCGCACCCAGGACTACCAGCAGCTCGGCGAAGCGGCCCGCCAGGAGGCGGCCCAAAAGGCCGAGGCCTTGTGGGCGCAGCTGGAACAAAGCCGCAAAAAGAGCGGCAGCGGCACGGGCTGAGAACTGGGCTTACCAGGACCCGGTGTTGGCCATGGAGGCCCAGGGCTCGGCCGGCGCCAGGGCCGGGCCGTCCTGCAGCAGCTCGACCGAGATGCCATCGGGCGAGCGCACAAAAGCCATGCGGCCGTCGCGCGGCGGGCGCAGCACGGTCACGCCGTGGTCGGCCAGGCGCTGGCAGGCGGCGTAGATATCGGGCACGGCAAAGGCCAGGTGGCCGAAATTGCGGCCACCGGTGTAGACCTCGCCTTGGCCATTGGCATCGGGCCAGTTGTAGGTCAGCTCGACCTGGGGCTGGTACTTGCCAGCTTCATCGCCGGGCGCAGCCAGGTACAGCAGGGTGAAGCGGCCGGCTTCGTGCTCGCTGCGGCGCACCTCGACCAAGCCCAGGGCATCGCGGTAGAACTTCAGCGAAAGCTCCAGGTCGGTCACGCGGACCATGGTGTGCAGGTATTTCATCGGCTTCCTCGTGCTCAGCGGGCCTCTGGGCCCGCCTCGGCGGTGGTGGTGTGGGGGACAAGGCTGCCGATTGTCGCGGCGGAACGGCCGGCCTGCACGGCCGGGGTCTTGGGGCGATCCACGCCCAGCAGCAAGGCCAGCGGCGCTGGCAGCCATGCACGAACCACCCCATAAGCCAGCGTGCAGAATGCCCAGGTGGCAGCGATCAGCAGCAGGCCCTCGGGCAGCGGCGCCAGGTGCAGGGGCGCCAGGGCCTGGGTCAGCAGCACGATCACCGTCTGATGCAGGATGTAGACGCAGAACACGGCAGCGCTGAGCCGGCGGCGCCAGGCCGAGTCCACATCAAGATGCCGGAAGGCAAAGCCGCAAGCCGCCGCCGTGGCCCACCATTGCAGCAGACCCCAGACACAGCGCATCAGGGCGCGCAGGCCCTCCGGCGGCGTGGCCTTGGCATAGGCCTCGAAATAGACCATCAGCAGCGCCCAGGCCAGCACGGCGCCGACCAGGGCCGGCCAGCGCAGCGCACTCAGGCGCTGCCAAAAAGCCCGCCCGGCCTGCGAGGCCACCATGCCCATCAGGAACAGGCTCAGGTATTGGGCGTGGTTGTACCAATCCCAGGTCAGGTTGTGGGTGGAAGGGAAAGCACCGGCCAACTGGCGCGCCAGCATCAGCGGCAGGGCCAGGCCCAGCAGCAGACCCCAGGGTCCCAGGCCCGCTAACCGCTGACCCAGACCCGCCAGCCAGGCCGGCGCGCGGCGCAGCAGCGTGATGCCGATCCAGCCATACACCCAGAGGTAAGGCAGGAACCAGAGGTGGTTCCAGGTGGGCAGGCTCAGGCATTTGCGACGGCCTTCTTCCGCGAAGCAAAAGCCATCAAAGCCCTGCAGATACTGCCGCATGAACTCGAGGTAAGAGCCTGGGTAGGCCAGCTTCTGCACCACCTCGAAATAGCTCTGCGGCGGCACGATGAGCAACATGCCGAAGACCAAGGGCAGCAACAGGCGGGCACTGCGCTGACGCAGCAGGCCGGAGGGCTGGCCCGGCCGCAAGGCCTGCTCGCGCCCCCAGGCCTGGGCCAGGGCCACGCCGCCGACGAAGAACAGCAGGCCCAGACGCCAGGGCGAGCTCATCAGCATCAGCGGCTCCAGCGTCTCACTGGCGGCGGGGCTTTTGACATGCCAGCCCCAGCTCACGTAGTACATGCCCACGTGATAGGGCACCAGCAGGCCAAAGGCCAGGATGCGCAACCAGTCGATGAAGAACAGCCGCGATTCGGTCGCGGGCGTGTTCGGCGGGGTGATGGAGGGGCTGGGTGTGTTCATGGCCGAAGCATCGCCGCCCTCCCCCGCGAGCGCCAAGCAAATGGGGTGAGCGGGCCTTGGTCTGGGGCGAGTTGGCAGCGGTTCTTTCACCCCCAGGCGCCGCGCGGGTCACGAAACCCGGGATCTGAATCATTTGCTCACACAGAGGCCGCGTTTCGGCCCGGGCGAGTCGGACGGGCTTTGCCACAATCGCAGCCGTTCAAGAATGAACATCGAGCTCAACGAGAAAGCGTGCCCACCATGATCCCCTTGCGTCGCCTTGCATTGGCCCTGTGCTGCAGCCTGGGCCTGACGGCCACCGCCATGGCCCAGATCAAGATCGGCCAAACGGCGGGGTTCAGCGGCCCGGTGGCCGCCGGGGTCAAGGAGACCACCGAGGGCGCCAAGCTCTACCTGAACGCGATCAACGCCGCCGGGGGCGTCAACGGCCAGGCCATCGAGCTGATCTCGCTGGACGACAAGTTCGAGCCCGCCCTGGCCGCCGAGAACGCCAAGAAGCTGATCGACCAGGGCGTGATCGCCCTGTTCCTGAACCGCGGCACGCCGCACAGCCAGGCCATCCTGCCCCTGCTGGCCGAACACAAGCTGGCCCTGGTGGCGCCCTCGACCGGCGCCATGCTGCTGCACAAGCCGGTCAACCCGTATGTGTTCAATGTGCGCGCCACCTACCAGCGCGAGGCCGAACGCGCCATCCAGCACCTGGCCGGCATGGGCATGGCCCGTATCGCCCTGGTCCAGGTGGACGACAGCTTTGGTGCCGACGCGGCCACCGGCGCGCTCAAGGGTTTGCAGGCCGCCAAGCTGCAGCCCCTGGCCCACCTGAAGTTCCCACGCGACAAGCCCGAGATGGCGCCGCTGATGGCCCAGCTGGCCAAGGCCGATGCCCAGGCCCTGCTCTTCATCGGCGCCGGTGCGGCCGTGGCCGATGGCATCAAGGCCTTGCGTGCCGCGGGCTCGGCCGCCCAGGTCGTGACCCTGTCCAACAACGCCTCCTCGGGTTTCATCAAGCAGCTGGACACCCTGGGCCGCGGCATCATCGTCAGCCAGGTCTTCCCGTCCGAGCGCTCGCTCAACACCGCCATGATCCGCGAGGCCCAGGAGCTGGCCAAGGCCGCGGGCCTGAAGGAACTGACGCCCTCCAATGTCGAGGGCTTTGCCGCCGCCAAGGTGCTGGTGGCCGCCCTGCGCAAGGCCGGCAAGGACCTGAACCGCGCCGGCCTGCTGCGCGCACTCGACGGCCTGGGCAAGATCGATCTCGGCGGCCTGGAACTGCGCTTCAGCAGCAGCGACCACACCGGCATGGACTATGCCGATCTGGCCATCATCGGACCCGACGGCAAGTTCTGGCGTTGAGTGGCTGAGGCCGCTCAGTTCAGCGCCGCGCCAGCCACACCCCGGTGACCGCCACCACCATGCCGGCCAGAGCCAGGCCGTGCAGGGTCTCGCCAAACAAGGCCCAGGCAAACACCGCCGTGGTCGGCGGCACCAGGTAGAACAGGCTGGCTACATGGACGGCGCTGCCCTGGCGAATCAGCATGTGGAGCAAGCTGACCGCCCCCAGCGACAGCACCAACACCAGCCAGGCCAGGGCAAACACAAACGAGCCGCTCCAGCGCACTTCCAGGCTCTCCCCCCCAGCCCAGGCCGCCAAGCCGGTCAGAAGCAGGCAGGGCAGAAACTGAATCAGGGAGCCGGTGCGCAGATCAAACGCCGGGCAAAAACGCTTTTGATACAGCGTGCCCGCGGTGATGCCCAGCAGGGCGACAAACGCTGGCAGCAGCATGGCTTGCAGGGCCGGCGTGGCCAGCCCAGAGCCCAGCTTGTGGGCCAGCACCAGGCCGACACCGATCAGGCCCAGAGCCAGGCCCAGCCATTGCGCTGGCCGCACCCGTTCACCCAGGAACAAGCCGGCGCCCAGCGCCGTCAGAAGCGGCTGCAGCCCCACCAGCAAGGCCGTGATGCCGGCCGGCAAGCCCTGGGCAATCGCCGTGAACACCCCGCCCAGATAGACCCCATGCACCAGCAGACCCGAAACCGCGATGTGCACCCAGGCCCGGCTGCCTCGCGCCGGCCAGGGCGCTCGCGTCCACAGCACCACGGCGCCCATCAAGAGCAGCACCAGGGCATAGCGCAGGCTCAAAAAGGTCAGCGGCTGCGCATCAGGCAGCCCGTACTTGGCGCCGATGAAGCCGGTGCTCCACAGGGCCACAAACAAACAGGGATAGAACTGCGGAGGAACGAGGCGGGCGGCATCAGGCATGCGGCAGTATCGCCGCCAGGCCCGAGCGAAACCGCAACCGAGCGGGTATTCAGACGGCAGCCGCAGCCCTTGCCTCAGCCCTTGCCGCAGTGCTGTTCCTCGCAGGCCACACCATCCTGGTCGCCGTCCATCTGCACCCCGGGGCAGTGACGCAGGAAGTAGCTCGCCTCCGCGCAAGAACGCATCTGGCTGCAATGCGTGCGGCCGTCGCAGCGAAAGGACTCGGAAGAAGGCGCGAGCGCTGGAGCCGGCTCTGTGCTTTGCCCTGCGCCGGGCGGAGCGGCACTGATGCGTTGCAGTTCGCTCAGGCTCTGCCGGTAGTGCTTGTAACCGTAGGCTCCGAGCGAAGCCATCAAAACGACAAAGACCAGGGCGCGCCAGAAGGTCGAACCGCCGCTGAGCGCAGGCGGCGAGGCGAGAGCAGCGCCAACTCCGGCATGCCGATCCATCGCCGCCTTGCGCTCAAGCCGCTGCGCGGCTTCGCCCGGCAACGACGCCTCCAGTTCCCTGTCTCGGCCTGTACCCGCAGCCAAAGCCAGGCGCCTGACACGCAGCGCTTGCGGCTTGCCATCCTGGCCAGTGCCGAGATCAAAGTGCAGGGTCTCGCCCACGGTGGGCCGGCTGCCATCCTGCGCAAAGGCGCTGATATGCACAAACAACTCGCGCCCACCCTGGGTGGGCGCGATGAAGCCAAAGCCACGTTCGTCGTTCCAGGTTCTGAGAATGCCGCTGGACATGGTGCGCTGCCTCTGTCAGCACCGGTTGGCGCTCAAGCTTGCAAATCAGATCGAGCCTGGCCTCATTCACGCATGTTTGCGAGCTGGCAGAGGGCCGCTGCGATCACGTTCGGGCCGCTGTGCTGCGGCGTTAGCGCCGAGCATAGCAGCGCCCTGTCCCAGCATGAACCCAGCTGCCCACGGGTTTTCCCGGCCAGGCGGTGAGGCGCCAAACCGACAGCGGCTCAATCCACCGCCATGCTGTCAAACTGCAGCCGCAGATTGGACACCGCACCGCATCCCAACCCGCCACAGCCGGCCGTGACGCGCAGGCCACCAGAGAGCAGCAGAATCTCCCCTGCGCGGACCACGGCGCTGCCTCTGGCCGTGAACTGATGACCGCGAAACTCCAGGCGCCCAAATGAGATCTCTCCAATGCTGCTGCGCACCTCCACGCTGCGGAAGGACTGGGTGGCCATGTCGAAGATCGACAGCCGACCGAGCACCTGCGCACTGGCTCGGCCATAGCCCAGCAGGCCGAAGGCGGTCAAGGCACCGCTGACCCCGGCCGTGGCCCGGAAGCTGACCGTGCGGCTTGACGGGGCCACGGTCAAGGCACTGACAAAGGAGCTGTGCTCCACATGGCCGCCGGGGTTGTAGGCCGCCACGCTGATCCCCACGCGGCCCAGATTCGGAAACTTCTCATTGCGCGCGATGCCGAAGAATCCTCCGGCGGCACCCTGCCGCCCACCATCGAAGAACGGTGGGAACAAGGTGGGGTTGTGCCCCAGCACAAGCTCGGAATACGCCACGTCTTCGGCCACCGCTTGCTTGCACAAAGCGTGGATCTGGGCCGCCTGAGCCTGCGCGGTGCTGCCTTCGGCCGGCGTTGGTTCCTGACCGAGCACGGAACCGATCTCGTCGGCCTGGCGCTGCAAGGCCTTGAGATCGAGCTTGTGCTCACTCCAGGCCCGGGTATTCAGCTCCTGCACCAGATGCTTGAGCGCCGCCTCGCTCAAGCAGCGCAATTGCAAGTCCGGATTCAGAACTGCGGACTCGAAATCCGTGGATTCAATCGTTGCGGTCATGCCCATCGTTCACCCCCCAAAGCCAAGACCGGCGCAGTGTCGGGATCGCGCAGTGGATCGACCATCCCATGATTGGGACTTGATCCAAAGGGCTCGCGATGGCCGGTATGCGGTGGGCCACTGAACCCCGCAAAATAGCGCCCCATGAACGACAACCGACTGCAACAGGAGTTGCAACGCCTCTACGGCAGCCACGACCCCGCCGTGGCTGCACCGGCGCGCGCGGCCGTGCTGGAACTGGCCCGCCCCGCCGACTGGACCGCCTTGGGCGCCCTCTGGCGCGGCGTGCAAAGCGATCTGGGTCTGCCAGCGCCGGCCATCGCCGTCAACGGCCGCGACGGATTCCAGCTCTGGTTTGCGCTGACCGAGGACGGCCTGGCGGCAGAAGCCGACGCCTTGCTCCAGGCCCTGGTGCGCGCCTACCTGGCCGAGCTCCGGCCGGCGACACGGCTGCTGCGGTGGACTTCGAGCTCGCAGACAACAGCACCCAGCCTGCCGCCGCAGCGGGCAGCGCCCGGCCAGTGGTCCGCCTTTGTCGCCCCCGATCTGGCCCCGGTCTTCAGCGAAGAGCCTTGGCTGGACACCGAGCCCGGCCCCGAGGCCCAAGCCGAGGTGCTCAGCCGCCTGAGCTGCATCCCAGCCACGCAGCTGCGCGCCGCGCTCGCATCCCTGGATCACACCATCGGCCGCGCGCCCACCCCACCCTCAACCAGCACGGCCCCGGCGGCGCCCCAGCCCCATGCGGCCCCTGCATTCCCGGACTGCGAGCCACGCCGCTTTCTGCTGCGCGTGATGAATGACGAAACCATCGCGATGGCGCTGCGCATCGAAGCCGCCAAGGCGCTGCTGCTTGCACCTTCGCAGCCCGAGCCCGGCGCTTGAATCACGCGCCGGCTTGATGCCTGCCCATCAGCCCATGGGGCGCACGCCGATCCAGGCCGCATGGGCCCAGAAGGCGAAGCCGGCCCAGGCAGCAGCGCCGATCAGCACGGTCAGGGCCGTGGCGATGGGCGTGCTGTTGAGGGCGGCGGGCGGCTGGGCGCGGTCGCGCTGGCGCGCGGCCCGGAAGCAGAGCACCGCCCAGACCAGAAAGCCACCGAACAGCAGCAGCTCGGCCAGCGTGTTGTTGGCCACCAGATGGGCCAGGGCCCAAACTTTGACGCTCAGGATCATCGGGTGGCGCAGCTTGGCCTTGATCGCATTGCCCGGCACGTAGGCGGCGGCCAGCAGGACGAAGGCCAGCAACGTCAGCAAGGCAGCCAGGTGGTTTATGCCCTTGGGCACGGCCCAGAGCGCCACGGGCGTCTGCCGGGCCAGGCCAAAGCCCCAGACGATGAGGCCGAAGCCCAGCAGCGACAGCAGGGTGTAGACCAGCTTCCAGCGCTGCGCGCCCATGCGGGCGATTTGGGCGCTGCGCCAGCCCTCGGCCACGATGCGCAGCGAATGGATGCCCAGAAAAATCACCAGGCCCAGGATCAGTTCAAGCATGAATCTCCGCCTCTCGATGTTGGATGGTTGGCTTGCCTCGGCCCGCTTTGTACGCGATGCGCCGCAAGCCTGCTGGCATCATGCGGTATTCTTTAAATATATTTAACCGGCCACATGGCCCCATCCCCTGCACACGGAGAGCACAGAACATGACACGAGGCGTGGGCGGCAGCACCGCATCCGAGGCCCTGGCCCATCTGGCCCGGCAGTTCCAAGACCGCGCGCCGGTCGCCCCGATTGGCCTGGCCGAATACCGCCAGCGGGTGGCCGCGGCACAAGCGCTGCTGAGGCAGCAAGGCCTGTCGGCGCTGTATGCCCATGCCGGCACGAATATGCGTTACTTCAGCGGCACGATCTGGCACCCGAGCGAACGCCTGGTCGGCCTGATCATCCCGGCCGAAGGCGAGCCGCAGTACATCGCCCCGGCATTTGAAGAGGGCACGCTGCGCGAGTACATGGTGCTGCCCGGTGCCCTGCATGTCTGGGAAGAGCACGAGAGCCCCTACGCGCTGTGCCGGCGCGTGCTGGCCGAGCTGGGCTTGGGCGCCAGCGCCAGCCGCCTGGCCATCAGCGAGGACACACCGCTGTTCGTGGTGGACGGCCTGCAGCGCGAGGGCCTGGCCTGGGTCAATGCCAAGCCGGTGACGGCGCCGCTGCGCATGCGCAAATCGAGCGCCGAGCTGGCCCTGATGCAGCGCGCACACGACATGACCCTGGCGGTGCAGCAGGCCGCCGCCAGCATCCTGCATGAGGGCATCAGCACCCGCGAGGTCGAGGCCTTCATCGCCGAGGGCCACCGCGCGGTCGGCGCGCGCGGCTCCTACTTCTGCATCGTGCTCTTCGGCCCGGCCACGGCCTTCCCGCATGGGGTGAAAGAAGCACAGCGCCTGCGCCCGGGCGATATGGTGCTGATCGACACCGGCTGCCTGGTCGAGGGCTATATGTCTGACATCACACGCAGCTATGTCTTCGGCACGCCGAGTGCGCGGCAGCGCGAGATCTGGAACCTGGAGCAAGCCGCGCAGGCCGCGGCCTTTGCGGCGGCGCAGATCGGCACGCCCTGCTGCGAGGTAGACCGCGCCGCTCGCCGCGTCATTGCCGCCGCAGGCCTCGGCCCGCGCTACGAACTGCCCGGCCTGCCTCACCGCACCGGCCACGGATGCGGCCTGGACATCCACGAATGGCCTTATCTGGTCGACAACGACAGCACGCCCCTGGCCGCCGGCATGTGCTTCAGCAACGAGCCCATGATTTGCGTGCCCGGTGAATTCGGCGTGCGCCATGAAGACCATGTCTACATGACCGAAACCGGCCCGCGCTGGTTCAGCCAGCCGGCGCATTCGATCGACAACCCCTTCGGCCTGGACTGAACAGGCGGTGCAGCCGCCCGGCTGCAGCCTTCAGGCCACCACTCAGGCGATCAATCGGGCCACTTGAGCTCCAGCAGTTCGCGCAGCAAGGTATTGACGTTGCTGCGGATCGCGCCCTCGCTGGCCATGCGCATGCGCTCGTTGGGGTCGAGGATGGCGGAGCCGAACTCGGCCGTGTGCTGGGTGCGCAGCTTGCGCTCGTAAATGGTGCGGCCGGTGCGCGATTCCATCAGGGTGTAACTCAGCGTCACTGCCACCTTGGCGTCCAGCACGGCCACCATGGGCTGGTCCAGCAGCATCAGGGTCACGCGCAGCTCGTAGCGCGCATCGGCCGGGCGCGGCGCATGCAGGCCGGTGTCGCGCAGCGATTCTTCCAGGGCCTCTTGCAGCGAGGCATTGCTGATCTTGGCGCCCCAGAATCGCCCGGTCGGCTGGCCACCCGACACCGGCATCAGCTGCACTTGCGCGCGCAAGCCGGGCGGCACCCAGCTGCGCAGCTGCAAGCTCTCGGCCAAGCTCAGGCGCATGGCGGGCGCATCGGCCGGCGTGCCGCAGCCGCTCAAGCCCACCGCCGCAAGGGCCAGCGGCAGCATCAGCAAGGCACGGCGGCGCGGCATGGGGTGATCGGGCATGGCAGGCATGAGGCGCGAAGCGGCAGAGTGGAGATGAAAAAGGAGCCCAGACCTTCAGAGCCGGCGGTGCTGCAGCGCCGGCAACTGGCTGCGCACTGCGGCCAGGCGCGCGGTATCCAGCTCGGCCAGCACCAGGCCCTCGCCTTCCGGCAGGCAGCCCAGCACCTCGCCCCAGGGGTCAACGATCATGGTGTGGCCCCAGGTCCTGCGGCCATTTTCATGCCGTCCACCCTGGGCCGGTGCCACGATATAGGCCTGGTTTTCGACCGCTCGGGCGCGCAGCAGCAGCTCCCAATGCGCCTGGCCCGTGGTGTAGGTGAAGGCCGAGGGCACGCAAAACAGATCGCAGGGCGGCCGGCCCGGCTGAAAACTCATCGCCCGGTAGAGCTCGGGGAAACGCAGGTCGTAGCAGACGCTCAGGCCGATGTTCAGCCCCTCGGCCTGCAGCATGACCGGCGCCGCGCCGGCCTCCAGCACCCGCCCCTCGTCGTAGGCCTCGCGGCCGTTGTCGTAGCGGAAGAGATGGATCTTGTCGTAGCGCGCCGCCAGCCGGCCATCGGGCGCGTAAACACAGCTGGCATTGCGTACACGCTCGGGGTCGGGGGTGCGCAGCGGCAAGGTCCCGCCCACCAGCCACAGGCCCAGCTCCGCCGCGGCATCGCGCAGCGCGCGCTGGATCGGAGCACTCGGGTCGCCTTCGGTCTCGGCCACCGCCAGCTTGTCGCGGTCCTGCAAGCCCATCAGGCAGAAGTACTCGGGCAAGGCCGCCAGCCGGGCGCCTTGCGCCGCGGCCTCGGCCAGCCAGTGGCGCGCCCGTGCGAGGTTGGCCGCCACATCGGGACCGGACACCATCTGAATCGCTGCGATCTTCATCGGTTCACCTTCGTTCTACGGACATTCAACAACCGGCTGCAATCGGCACGAAGCAGCCTTTGGTTTTGCTCGTGAGGCCCTGCAGCCCGTGCCGCCACCGGGCTCATGGTTCCGGGGTCG